>JANNLW010000488.1:0-1082 GCA_031397145.1 Sphingomonadales bacterium
CTGGCGGGTTCGGAGCAGCTTTCCCAGCCCTTCGCCGTCAATCCCGGCATTGTTCGAAGCGACGGTCAGCTCCTTGACCCCGCTGGCAACGATTGCATCAATCAGGCGTTCGGGAATTCCGCACAGGCCAAAGCCGCCCGAAGCAATCAACAGGCCATCGCGCAGGACGCCGTCGAGTGCTGCTTCGGCAGTGGGGTAGAGTTTTTTCATGTCCGCAAGTCCCTTCCGAAGCGTTGCGCGCCGTTATCGTTTCATCGCAGTTTTGCCAAATGCAATCAAATGGTCAGCACGTGCAATTTTGTTAGCCAAGAGTGGCGCCGAACAGAGACCCGATGGCCGCAGTCACAGCCATTGCAAATGCTCCCCAAAATGTGACGCGAACGATCGCCCGGAGACTGCTTGCCCCTCCAAGCCTGGCACCAACGCCCCCAAGCACCGCAAGGAAAATCAGGGACGCAATCGAGACGGCGATCACCAAAGTCCCGCCGGTAAAGAGCACAACCATCAGCAGAGGCAGCGCCGCGCCCGCTGTAAAGCTGGCCGCTGATGCCATTGCCGCCTGTATCGGTCTGGCTGTCAGATGGTCTGCCATGCCAAGTTCGTCGCACAGGTGCGTCCCGAAGGCATCGTGCGTGGTCAATTGATCGGCGACCTGCTCGGCGAGTGCGCGATCCAGACCACGCTTTTGATAGATGCCGACCAACTCTTCCCTTTCCGCCGCAGCATCGGTTTCCAGTTCATTGCGCTCGCGCGCCATATCCGCCTTTTCGGAATCAGCCTGAGAGCTGACCGAGACATATTCGCCCGCTGCCATCGACATCGCACCTGCGACGAGTCCGGCTGCGCCTGTCATCAGAATGGAGGATTGCGCAGCATTGGCGCTGGCCACGCCGACAATCAGGCTCGCCGTCGAGACAATTCCGTCATTGGCTCCCAGAACAGAAGCGCGGAGCCACCCGATCCGATCGATGAGGTGTGCTTCCCTGTGAAGTCTTGGCATCTTGCCCTTTCCAACAATCGGCGATGCGCCGACTATTCAATATTGCAGCTTTAGCCCCGGCCGGTTCCAGCGTGTCTTCACC
>JANNLW010000300.1:0-13654 GCA_031397145.1 Sphingomonadales bacterium
ACATCAGGATTCTTAGACTGGGCGAAACCCTTCCGAGCGGCGACGCACAGGTGACGGGCGTCAATGTGCGGATCAACGTGCAGAACCTGAACGGGATCCCAATCTACTACAAGATCGAGCGGAAGTATGCGAGCGTCGAGGGTGCGGCGACCACCTTGCTGAATCCTGGCGCACGTGTCCAAAAGCTGGAAGGCAATATGGACTTCTTCGTGATCACCGATCCGATCCATATCCGACTGGAAAACGGAAAATACCATTCAGGTGAGACCGAAGTCAGAGTTCGCTACGGCAAATCGCCGACAACACTTTCAAAGCGGTTCGTGTTGAAAACCGAGTTTCAGTTTTTCCTTTGCCCTCGTACCGGCGACCTTTGCGGACCCGTCACGATGACTAATGACAGCGTGATCAACGAAACCACTGAGTGAGATTGCTTGGACAGTTGGGCGCTTCGTCACTCGCCCTTGGTATCACCCTTCTTGCGCCGCGCGCTGTTCGAATAGAGCAAGGCCGCGACAATAGCTGCTGAGCCGATGCCTATGCCGATCCCGGCCTTGAGCATGTTGGCCCTGCGGCGGCTTTCGTCATCGTCGATCTTGTCTTCGGGTGAGGGTGGTTTGCTGTCTTCGGTCATGAGGGAGGTTCCTGCCAGTTCAGGTCCAACCTAACAATGCCGCGCCCCTTACTGTCAATGCCGAAGCGGCGAAACGAGAGCTTGTCTCATTCAACGGGAGAGCCCGCCCCCAGTCTGCTTCTGGCATCGGCTATTCGCAGGAGGCGGCGATTTCCGAAAGAAATAGACTATCGAGAACGCGTATTTGCCCATGTTCCAGGGCGATGACGCCGGCATCGGCCCATGCCGAAAGCTGGCGGTTGATATTCTCGCGGCTCATCCCGGCAAAGCTGCCAAGCTCGGTCTGGCTGAGGTCGAGCCGCAACCGCCCGTCGGGATTGCTCGACAAGGTCAGTCGCTGGAGAAAGCGCGCCAGCCTTGGCCCGGACGTAAAGGCACGATCGCTTTCAACCGTGTCGTTGGTCTGGCGCAGGCGGCGGGCCAGCTCCTTCAACAGGCGCCACGCCACCCCCGGCTGCCGTTCGATAAACGCCTCGAACGCCGCGCGCGTCAGTCTCAGATAGCTGCCGGCCGACAAGGCAATCACCGAAGCCGATCGCCCGCCGCCGTTGAGCATGGCGATTTCGCCCAACACGGTGCCGGGATCGGCATAGTCGAGCGTGATCTCCCGCCCGTTCTGGGCCACCATCGTGACCTTGGCATTACCGGAAAGCAGGATCAGCAACTGATCGCCGGGATCGCCCTGGAGCAGCAGGGTCTGCCCTTTCTTCATGTCGTGACGGCTTGATAGCGCCAGCAGGTCAGTCAGTTCGTCGGCACGACAGGCTGCGAACAGCGAACCCTCGGGCAGAATGGCAGCGAGTTCGGATGCGTTCATGATTGCCCTAAAAGACCCGCAGCGGCGTGAGCGCACACGCTTTCGACAGGCCCAGCCCGCGCTTCATCGCCGGATAGGCCCGCACGGTTGCTGCCGTCATCGCCAGTTCAAGCCGGACGTTGCGGCCATAGCTTGCTTCGATCGCGTCCCCGAGGACGAATGCCTCCGCAGATTGGCGGGCGATCGCGGCGCCAAAGACGAACGCGGTCTTGAGATCGCCATCGGGTGGTTCGGCGGCCAGGGCTGCATTGACAAGGACGCTATCCACCCCGTCGCGCACCGCACCCTCCGCTGCCGTCAGCGCACACGGGCCGCAGTCCTCGATCAGGGTCGCTCCGATCCGGGCCATGTGAAACAAGTCAGCCGGGGCTTCGTACCGGTGCATCGTCGCAGGCATGAAGTGTTTGAACTTTTCGAGCGCATGGCCGGGTGCCGCTGCCAGTTCGCGAATATATTCGGATTCGCCCGGGCTGATTTTTTCCACGGCACCAAGGAAGAAAGACCTGGGAACGCCAGCCGGAGAGATGTGCTGTTTGGCAAAAAGAATGCCCAGCGCGCCCCAAACCAGAAGCGGCGGCCCGATGACTCCGGGAGCATCCCGCCAGAATATGTCGGGCGCGCAGACCCCGGTCACCATTTCCCAGATATGGAGCGATCCGTGCGCCGCCAGCCACAGGCTTCCCGCAAACGCAGCGAGCCAACGCGTCCGCAAATTGGGCAGCGCAAAGGCCAGCATCACTCCCGCACCCAGATAGGCAAGCCCGATATCGCGAATGAAATGCTGGTTCGGCGGCCCTGTGAACTTCACCGTCCCGATCGCCTGATACCATCCGAACGGATCCCAAAGCATGAACCCGCCGTTGAACAAGGCGAAAAGCGCCACCAGCCCGACGAAAAGCTGCGCGATGCGATCCAGTGCGTCAGGTTTGCCCATCATTTCCTCCCTACTGGCGTCGGTGCCGGAGTCCTTAGAAAGCGCGGAGCGGGACCGGGCTGTTCAATGCCGTCGACCGTAACAAACGTCCCCCGCGCAACATTGTGCGGATGCCGGAGTGCGTCGGCCATCGACAGGACCGGCGCAAAGCAAATGTCGGTGCCTTCCATGATTTCGCACCATTCGGCGCGTGGTCTGGATTTGAATATGTCGGTAAGTTTCGCCTTCAGCGCGGGCCACGCCGCCTTGTCCATTTGTGCATCGAAAGCGGAATCGTTGAGCCCTGCCTTTTCGCGCAACAGGGCATAGAATTGCGGTTCAATCGAGCCAATCGAGATGAACGTGCCGTCTGCGCACTCATAGGTGTCATAAAAATGTGCCGCGGTATCGAGCATGTTGACGCCGCGCGTATCCTCCCACATTCCATTGCCGCGAAACCCCCATTGCATGGCATGGATGACGGAGGCCCCGTCGGTCATCGCGCAATCGATCACCTGCCCTTTGCCGGTTCCCCGCGCATTGAGGATTCCGGCCACCATTCCGAACGACAGCATCATCCCGCCCCCGGCGAAATCACCAATTGCATTGGTCGGCGGGGTCGGCTTTTCTGTCGGGCGGCCATATCCGTGCAAGTTCCCGGAAATTGAAATATAGTTGATGTCATGCCCTGCGGCCTGCGACAGCGGGCCATATTGGCCCCACCCTGTCATGCGCCCGAACACCAGCTTGGGATTGTCCGCGAGCAAAACATCGGGACCCAGACCGAGCCGTTCCATGACGCCGGGACGAAATCCTTCGATGATCCCGTCAGCTGTTCTCGCCAGTTCGCGCACCGTGCTGATACCATCAGGAGATTTGAGATCCGCCTCGATCCGCTCGCGATTGCGACCCAGAACGTCACGGCCGGCGGCATCGCGCGATCCCTTGCGCGCAATTCGGATCACACGTGCCCCATGATCGGCCAGCATCATCCCGCAAAACGGAGCCGGGCCGATACCCTCCATTTCAATAATGGTCACCCCATCGAGCACACCGGGCATGGTCTCATTCTCCTTTT
Organism: Sphingomonadales bacterium; assembly: GCA_031397145.1. Taxonomy (GTDB): domain Bacteria; phylum Pseudomonadota; class Alphaproteobacteria; order Sphingomonadales; family Sphingomonadaceae; genus Aquisediminimonas. The sequence goes on from JANNLW010000300.1 coordinate 3,440, forward strand.
GCCGAGCCTTGACTGGAGCGCAGCTTTGCCCACCCGTCAAGTGGCAGGGCTTGATTGCCGGACAACCGAGGCCTATCCGGCGCCCTGTTACAGGTGCTTCGCAAGAAGCTTCAAGGGAAACCGGTGAAAGCCCGGTGCTGTTCCCGCAACTGTGACCGGCGAGTTCCTCTCCGTGACACCACTGGACCCAGTGGATCGTAGCCGACGCAATCGGCGGTTCGATCCACCACAAAAGGTCCGGGAAGGTGGAGAGGCGCAGCGACCCGGGAGCCAGGAGACCTGCTTGTGACGGCCAGTCCTTCGCCCGTGCGGGAAGACGCGGACGATCGGGGTTCTCCTCGCGTGACGGCAATTTGTTGAACGTCACAGGAGGATTCCAACGTGAAAAATATCAAATATGCGGCAGCAGCAATCGCGCTGGTGCCGGCCGCCGGGTTTGCGCAGGATATCGTCGTGACGGCGAGCGGGTTTGAACAACCTCGTGAGCAGGTCGGCCAAGCAATCACTGTCATCACGCAAGACGATCTTGAACGGACTCAAACTTCGGTCATCAGCGACTTGCTTCGCACCGTCCCGAGCGTTGCGGTCGCCCGCAATGGGGGTATTGGCGGTGTCACGAGCGTCTTTATCCGTGGCGGCGATTCCTCGCAGACACTGGTCCTGATCGATGGCGTCAGGATCAACGATCCCTCCAGCCCGAACGCCGCATTCGATTTCGGGTCGCTTTTGACTGGCAATATCGGCCGGGTCGAAGTGCTGCGCGGGCCAAACTCGATTATCTGGGGAAGTCAGGCCATCGGGGGCGTGATCAACGTCCAGACGCTTGAGCCAACCGATGCGCTGACGGTCAACGCCCGGGCCGAATATGGCTATCGCAACACCGCGCAAGGCACCGCCAATGTCTCAGGCAAAAGCGGGATATTCTCAGGGAGCATCGGCGGCGGATATTTTCGTAGCGACGGCATTTCGGCCTTGGCCGCCGGAACCGAACGCGACGGCTACAAAAACGCGTCCGCCAACGGAAAGCTCAAAATTGCCGTCTCGGACGACATCGGTATCGTCCTGCGCGCCTATTACAACAAGGGCAAGGTTCAGTTCGACGACCCGTTCGGCGCCACCCCGAATACGTTTCCGGAAACCGAGAATGAGCAATTCGTCGGCTATGTCGGGCTGAATGTCCGATTGTTTGACGGCAAGCTTGCCAACAGACTTTCCTACAGCCGCACCGACCTCGGCCGCGTCGGAACCGAGGATGGTGTTGCATTCAGCTTCAACGTCAATGCGCTCAAAGGAACAATTGACCGGTTCGAATATCATGGCTCGCTCAACATCGTCGATGCCGCGACTCTTGTCTTTGGGATCGAGCATGAGCGCAGCTTCGCCAGCACATTCTTTCCCTCAGGAGGCGGCAATGCCCCTGACCGGGCAAGAACGCGCGTCACCAGCGGCTTTGGCCAAATGATCCTGCGTCCTGTCAACGGTCTGACCCTGACCGGTGGGGTCAGACATGACGATTACAGCCAGTATGGCGGACAGACGACCCTTGGCGGCAATTTCGCCTATACGCCCAATGACGGAACGACCGTGATTCGCGGTACCTATGCGGAGGGATTCCGGGCACCAACGTTGACGGAAGCCTTGCTTCCATTCGGCAACACAACTCTCAAACCCGAAACGGCAAAAAGCTTTGATTTGGGTCTCGAACATACGCTCCTTGATGGCGCGATCTCGGCATCCGCGACCTTTTTCCGGCGGACCAGTCAGAACTTGATCACCTTCTCGATCCTCACCTTCCAGTCTGAAAATATCTCCCGCGCGCGTGCCGAGGGTGTAGAGTTCGCGCTGGCGCTCCGGCCCGCTCCGGGCTTGCGGATCGACGCCAACTACAGCCTTGTCGATGCAAAGAGCCAGTCGGCCGATGCAACCTTCGGCAATCGCCTCGCCCGCCGCCCCAAGGATCAGGCAAGCCTGTCAGTCGACTGGGCATCGTCATGGAAAGTTTCGCTGGGCTCGACCATCACTATCACGGGGGACAGTTTCGACAATCTGGCGAACACGCGCCGCCTCGATGGTTTCGTGCTGGCATCGTTCCGGGCTTCCTATCCGATCACCGACAAGGTCGAATTGTTCGGCCGGATCGAGAATGCGTTCGACGAGAAATACCAGACTGTATCCGGCTACGGCACCTATGGTCGCAGTGCCTATGGCGGCGTGCGGGCCAAATTCTGATGCGGTGGCTCTGGCCTCTGCTGCTGCTTTGCGGTTGCACGCAGGGGCCGGCTATCGCGCCGGGAAAGATCGTTTCCAACAATCCATGCATCGATTCCATCCTGGCCGAAATCGCAGAGCCATCGGAAATTGGCGCAATCAGTCACTATTCACAGGATGTGAATGGAGGGTCCGCACCGATCGCTTGGGCGAAACGGTTCCCGGCAATCGGCCTCAGTGCCGAAGAGGTTATCGCGGCCAGACCCCGACTCGTGCTGACCGGAAACTATGCATCAACAGGTACCAATGCCGCGCTCAAAAAAGCAGGGATCAGGGTTGAAGCCTTTGGCGTTCCCGAGACGCTGGCGGAGAACAGGGTGCAAGTCCTTGCTATTGCCCGGGCTATTGACCGGGCGGATGAAGGTGCAGACCTTGTCAGGAGGATGGACGAAGCAACACAGGCATCCAAGGGAAGCGAGACAGCGATTATCTGGCAAACCGGCGGGTTTGTTGCAGGTCGCGGGACTATTCAGGATGAAATGCTGGCGCGCGCAGGGTTTCGTAATGCGAGTTCGCTGTATGGCCTGAAGCAATGGGACGTGTTGCCGATCGAAACCCTGCTTCGCAATCCGCCCGATGTGATCTTCACTCCCGTTTCCGCGCGCGGCGATGATGCACGTGCTCTGGCGCTGCACGCGCGGGTGCTGCGCCATCTTGACGGAAGAACGCGCCTGATCCCGTTTCCCGAAAAAATGCTGCTCTGCGGCGGGCCAACCGTGATCACGGCGATGCAGATCATGCGCAATGCGCGGACCAGCCAATGAAAAAGCTGCTGATCCTGCTGACGATCCTCGCCTTCCTCCTGTCGCTTATGGCGGGAAAGGTCTGGATTGCGCCGACCGACTGGTTTTCCGATAGCGCGAATGGCTGGATCATGGCCGAACTGCGCCTGCCGCGAGCAATTCTCGGCCTTGCCATCGGTGCCGTTCTCGGCCTGTCGGGTGCGGTCCTGCAAGGCTACCTGCGCAACCCGCTGGCGGATCCGACCGTCGTCGGAGTGTCTTCAAGTGCAGCCTTGGGCGGCGTAACCGCGATCTTCCTTGGCCTGACAGCCTATCCGCTTGGCCTCTTCGCTTGTGCGATGCTCGGCGCCGCGCTTGCAATGCTTTTGCTCGCGGCGATGGCGGGGCGCAGCGGTGGCCCCTTGGGCTTCATCCTCGCCGGGATGGTTCTCTCCACCCTTGCCGGCTCGTTTACGGCCTTCCTCATCAGCATCGCGCCAAACCCGTTTGCGGCCAGCGAGATAATTGCCTGGCTGATGGGAGCGTTGACTGATCGTGGCATGGACGATGCGATCCACGCCCTGCCCTTTATGGCTGCAGGCGGCGCCATTCTCCTTGGCACCGGCCGCGCGCTCGATGCGCTCACGCTGGGAGAGGATGCCGCTCGCAGCCTGGGATTCAATCCGGCACGCGAACGCTGGATGATCGTTGCAGGCGTCGGCCTCGCGGTGGGGGCATCAGTGGCGGTGTCGGGCGTGGTCGGCTTTGTCGGGCTGATCGTCCCGCACTTCATCCGGAGCATGATCGGAGAGAGGCCATCGTCAATCCTGTTTCCATCCGCGCTTGGCGGTGCGATCCTGACGCTTACGGCTGACAGCCTTGTCCGCCTTGCTCCCGGCGTTGGCGAAGTGCGGCTTGGCATTGCGATGGCCGTGCTCGGTGCGCCGTTCTTCTTTCTCCTCCTGACCAGAATCAGGATGAAAGCGACATGATCACGGTTGAACATCTGACGCTATCGTTGGGAAGCCGCACGGTTTTGCGCAATATCAACTTCACACTGGAGTGCGGTCGCGTCGTCGCGATCATTGGCCCCAATGGGGCAGGAAAAACCAGCCTGATCCGCGCATTGGCTGGCCTGATACCGGCGCAATCGGGCCGTATCCTGTTGAATGATCAGCCGATTGACGCGATTTCGCGGACCGAACGGGCACGACGTATCGGCTATCTCCCGCAGGATGGCGAACCGGCATGGAACGTCTCCGCATTTGAACTCGCCGCCTTGGGACGATTGCCGCATCGCAGCCGGTTTTCTGCCCCTTCCAGCGATGACGATGATGCCGTATTCACCGCCCTCGCCGCGACCGACACCACCCGCTTTGTCGGAAGAGCGATTGGCACACTTTCCGGGGGGGAGCGAGCGCGAGTTAAAATGGCACGGGTTCTGGCCGGCGATCCCGACTGGATCCTGGCCGACGAACCGCTAGCAAACCTTGATCCACCGCATCAACGGGACATGCTTGCGTTGCTCGGATCGGCAGCCAAAATGGGCAAGGGCGCGATCGCCGTGCTTCATCAACTCGATGCCGCGGCTCAGGCAGATGATGTCCTGATCCTGAAAGAAGGCGCGCTGATCGCTTGTGGTCCCGCGCGCGAAGTGCTCACGCCCGACCATCTCGAAGCCGCATTCGATATGCGTTTCGAGATCATCGAACAGGCGGGACGCATCATCATTCTGCCTGAAGCCTAGGCAAACAGCCGACGAACCGGCCAACACATTCGATGAACCCTATTGATATAACATTACATTGTCTTTAGGGCGAAGAAACATCTTAGCATTGTTTCGGATATTTCATGTTGCGTCGCATCTTCCTTCTCTGCGCCACCGCCCTGATGACCCTGGCTTTTCCGGTTCATGCGCAAGACGCGCGCGATCAAGGGCATGGCGATCATGACGCGGATGACGGCGAAATCGTCATTACCGCCTTGTATGGCCGCAACCAGAAGGATGTGCTGGGAGGGACTTCGGTCGTTTCCGGCGAGGACCTTGCCCGCGAACTGAAGCCGACGATTGGCGAGACCCTGTCGCATCAGCCGGGTGTCTCGGCCACATCATTCGGCCCAAACGCGTCACGTCCGGTGTTGCGCGGCTTTCAGGGTGAACGTGTCCGCGTGCTGGCCGACGGGATCGGCAGTTTCGACGTTTCCAACACCAGCGTCGATCACGCCGTCGTCATCAATCCGCTGACCGCCGACCGGATCGAAGTGCTGCGCGGTCCATCCGCACTGCTGTTCGGTTCTTCAGCCATTGGCGGCGTCGTCAACGTCGTGGACAGCCGCATCCCGCGCACGGTTCCCGACGAGGCGATCCATGTCGACGCACTCGCCACTTATGGGTCGGCTGCAAACGAGCGCTCGGGCGGCGTCCGCGTTGACGTGCCACTGGCGCAATCATTCGTCGTCCATTTCGATGGCAGCTACGTCAAGACCGGTGATCTCGAGATTGGCGGCCACGTGCTGACCCCGTCGCTGCGAGCGCAGGCCGCCGCGAGCCCTGATGCCAACATTGCCGCGCTGGCTGGACTGAAAGACAAGCTCCCCAATAGTGCCGGACGCACGTGGGAAATCGCGGGTGGCGCTGCGTATGTCACGAGCAACGTCAATCTCGGCTTTTCCGTAAGCCGCTATGACAGTCTGTACGGCGTCCCGATCCGCTATTCACTTGATCCTGCCGTGGAAGCGGAGGCCGTCCGGCTCGACGTCAAGCAAACCCGCGTCGATGTGCGCGGCGAAGTCAATCCGGCCAGCGGGTTTGTCGAATCGATCCGCTTCCGCGGGGGCTATGCCGACTATCGGCACAACGAGCTTGAAGTTGATGGCGCGATCGGCACCACCTTCAACAATAAAGGCGGGGAAGCCCGGCTCGAACTGGTGCAGCGCGAACATGATGGCTGGAATGGGGCCATTGGCACACAATATGTCCTCCGCAAGCTGAGCATTGTCGGTGCCGAGAAATTCCTGCCACCGAGCAAAACGCAGCAATATGGGCTGTTTACAACCCAGTCTTTCGACATGGGCGCGTTGCGGGCAGAGGCAGGGGCGCGCGTTGAACGTGCCATTGTTTCGGCAACCGCAGATACCACTCTTGGCAATCCGGATATCCGGCGGCGTTTTACGTCTTTTTCAGGCTCGGTTGGTGGCAGTTACGAAGTGACGCATGGCTGGCGGATTGGCCTGAATGGCTCCTACACCCAGCGCGCGCCTTCCGCCGAAGAACTCTTCCCCAACGGTCCGCACGCCGGGACGCAGGCGTTCGAGATTGGCGATCCGACCTTCGGCAAGGAAAAATCGACCGGACTGGAGGCTGTCTTGCGCGGCTCCGGGGCGGGGTATTCGCTCACCGCGTCGATCTATTACAGCTGGTTCAAGGGCTTCATCTTCGAAACCCAGACCGGTGCGACCCAGGACGATCTGCCCGTATTCCAGTTCGGGCAGGCCGATGCGCGGCACTATGGTGCGGAAGTCGAAGCGTCCGTGACGCTTGGGACCGTTGGCAAATACAGGATCAACCTTGATGGCGTTGGCGATCTTACGCGCGCGTCGATCAAGGGCGGCGGCCCACTGCCTCGTATCCCGGCACTTCGCCTTCTCGGCGGGTTGGAGGCACAGTCTGATACGGTCACAGGCCGGGTTGAGGTCGAGTGGGTGGATGGGCAGCACCGCATTGCGGCGTTCGAAACACCGACCAAAGGCTATACCATGGTCAACGGTTCGCTTTCGCTCAAGCCGCTCGGGGCGGATTCGGACGTCAGCCTGACCTTGTCAGCGAACAATATTTTCGACGTGAATGCGCGTCGCCATGCGAGCTTTCTCAAAGATTATGCGCCGCTTTCGGGGCGCGATATCAGGATTGGAGTGCGCTTCGCAATCTGACGCGCTTCTAGTCTCTGCACGATTGCAACGCCGAACAGGGCGATGCCCGCTCCCCAGCACCACCCACCGATCACGTCGCTGGGCCAATGGACGCCGAGCAGCATCCGTGAGGCGCCGATCATTCCTGCCACCGCCATTGCAGCGACCGTCCAAAGCCTTCGGCGTGTGTCCGCGATGAGAAGCGCAGCGAGCAAATAGGTCGCCATGGCGTTGGTCGCATGCCCGCTGGGAAACGACAGGTTCGTGACAAGATCGAGATGGGGCACGACATCCGGGCGTGCCCGGGCGAAGGCTTCCTTCAATATGCTCGAGCCGACCCCGGCCAGCGGCGGCACAACGACCATAACCAGCGCCGCCCACCCGCGCTTTCGCCACAACAGCCACGCGCCAAAACCGACCATGACAAGGCTGCGCTGGGCGGCATCGCCCAACCATGTGATCCATCGAGCCGCCTCTATCAGGATGTCGTTGGTCACACTCTGGCGAAAGGCGATGGACTTGAGCAGTGATCGTTCGATCATTTGACCAAAGCCAAATGTAACCGCCAGACCCATCACAATCGTGATCGCCAGCAACAAAGAAGCGAAGACAACCAGAGTTCGTTTGGGGGGGGCAACCAGAACAGTGGAACTTGCCTCAATAGGCGCAAGTTCGCTCACGGGTTGTTTTTGACGACTTCACCGCCCTTGATGACCACGTCGACGCTTTCAAGTTCCCGGACGTTCGACAGCGGATCGCCGTCCACCGCAATCATGTCAGCAAAGCGACCAACCGCAATGGCGCCAACGTCCGGCTCCCGTCCGAGCGCCTGCGCGGCATTGATTGTCGCGGCCTGGATCGCCTGCAGCGGCGTCATCCCATATTGGACCATCGTTTTGAACTGGCCGCCGGCGGTACCATGCGGCATCACGCCGGCGTCTGACCCGAACACCATCCTGACGCCGGCCTTGTGAGCCTTGCGAAAATTGTCGCGCTGAATCTGACCGACATCGCGGTCCTTCCTCAGATTGTCCTCGAGCACGCCATTCTTCTTGCCTTCCGCCTGGGTGTAATCGGTGTTGAAGATGTCCATCGAAAACCAGACCGGCTGCTTGCGTTCAACGGCGAGTCGGATCCCTTCGTCATCGACCAGCGAAGCGTGTTCGATCGTGTCTATGCCGCCCTTGATCGCAGCCTTGATGCCCGCTGCGCCGTGCGCATGCGCGGCGACACGCAGGCCCCATTGATGCGCTTCATCGGCAATGACACGCAGTTCGCCCTCCGACAGTTGTTGCTGTCCCGGCTCGGTGTTACGCGAAAAAACACCACCGGTCGCGCAGACCTTGATCACTTCTGCTCCATATTTGCGCTGGCGGCGAACCTGATAGCGCAGCGCGTCGAGACTGTCGCCAATCCCTTCCTGCGGTTTTTCCATCGATGGCGGCAGAAAGGTCGAATCGCAATGGCCGCCCGTTGCACCCAGGGCATGCGCTGCTGGAACAATACGCGGACCGACAGCATAGCCGCCATCGATCGCCTGTTTCAGCCCGACATCGGCAAAGTCGCCCGATCCGACATTGCGGACGGTTGTAAAACCAGCCTCCAGCATGTCGCGCGCGTTTTTGACACCGGCCGCTACCCAGAAGCTGTCGGTATACTCGAGCCCCCGATATCCGCCTATTTCGGCCAATGTATCCAGATGCACATGCATGTCGATCAAGCCGGGGAGCAACGTCCTGCCCCCAAGGTCGATCCGCTTTGCTCCGTCAGGCACTGCGAGGCTGCCTTGCGTTCCTACTGCCGTAATCCGCCCGTCAGCGACGATGATCAACGGCTTGTTGATCCGCTTTCCAGCGACGACATCGATCATGCTGGCCGCACTGATCGCAACGGTTTCTGCCGCGGCTGGAGCCGCGAGCGCAAATGCCAGCGCAAGGATTATCGGACGCATTCATTCCTCCCAATCTCGTATGGTAAAGGTGCTAGCGGGTGAAACCCCCTGATGTCGAGCCTTGCGGAGAAGCTGGCCGGATTGCATGCAATTTGAGGCGGTCATAATAGGGCTGGCAGGCAGCAAGGACATCGACGGCCGAGTCTGCAATCGCCGGATCCGATCCCTCGACAGGGCCGAACCCCGTGCTGGCTTCCACCCGTTCATACCAATGGCTCGCCCAGATGCCGTCAGTCGCACGGCGGCCCGCTTCCCAACGGAGCATTGCCGGATCCCAGGGGATATCGAGGGCACCGCAAAGCAATCTCAACATACCTTCGGGATCGGCGAGCACATCGGCGCTATCGATCACCGGCGGCGCGTGCCCCAACCGGTCAGCTTCGCGCTCAAAATAGGCCAGCAAGTTTTCGAATCCGAGATCGGCGAGCGTTACGCTGACGCGCTTGTTGGCATAGCTCGCGATCACCCGCGAAGGATCGCGGATCAGGAAGGCATGGCGAAAGCCCGGAAGGTCGTCATAGGCGAACGGGCCGACCATATGGTGCGCCATGTGCTTCTGGTACCAGATCGGTGCCGATGCCGGCCCGGAAAGGGTCCGTGCAATCGTCGCCCAGTCGCAATCCATCGACGCGATGACCTCCTCGCGCATCGGCTGGTCCGCACCGCTGTCCTTCAGATAGGCGCCATAAAAAGGCTCATCGCTGACGACCGTATCGGCGCGAGAGCCGAAACTGCGCATCATCGCCGTTGAAAGGTTGCGCGGGCCCGACCACATCGCAATCCGGATCGTCACGGACGGTAGCGCCCCGCAACATCGCGTTCGATGAGGCCGCGATAGAGAGTCTGAAGCCGCGCGACCATCGGCCCGCGCCCTTGGGTCAGCACCCGCCCGTCAATCGTGTGCGCGGGAACAACACCGGCAAAGGTGCCCGTCACAAACGCTTCGTCGGCGCCATAGACATCGGTCAGCGAGAAATTGCGCTCGAACACCGGGATGCCATTCTCCCGGCACAGCGCAATGACATTCCCCCTCGTGATCCCGCCAAGACAATAGTCGCCCGTCGACGTCCAGACCTCGCCTTTGCGGACAATGAAGAAATGCGTCGAATTGCAGGTGGCGACGAAGCCGTGGGGATCGAGCATCAAAGCCTCGTCCGCGCCCGCCTGCGTCGCCTGGATGCAGGCAGTGATGCAGTTGAGCTTCGAGTGCGAATTGAGCTTGGGATCCTGCACATCGGGAAAACCGCGCCGGACATGCACGGTGAAGAGCGACAGCCCTTTCTCGACCGTGGTCGGCAGCGGGTCCTTGTGCTCGGCAATGATGACGATCGTCGCAGGCGAGATCACCACGCGTGGGTCCTGATA
>JANNLW010000007.1:0-11762 GCA_031397145.1 Sphingomonadales bacterium
GGCTCGAACCCCCGGCCCTCGGTTTTGGAGACCGATGCTCTACCAGCTGAGCTACACTCCTAGGCGCCGAACGAGCGGGCTCTAGCGATGCAGAAGCGCAGGCGCAAGCTGGTTTGCCCCGACACGGAAACACCAAATCGGGCGCATGACCGGCTTCCCGGAGCATGCGCCCGACAGGGCATTGCCTGGTCGGCAATGAGGCCAGCCCGGTTCGGGGTCGCTCGCCGGGCCGGTTTGGTGTGAGAGGAGCCTAGTGGTTTGCGTTCCAACGGCGGCGACGTTCATGATTGCCTTCCGGACGGTTGGGGCGATGCGGCGGGCGGAACCCTTCAGCACGCGTGACATCGACCGAGCGGGTGACCTGCCCATCGGCGCGCGTGGCCGTCACGTCACGATTGAAGACCGTCGCACCGGCGCCATCCTTGATGTTCTGGTTTGCGGTAAAGCCGGTATCGGTACGTGTCCGGTTTCCCGATGTGGTGTAGGTTTCACCGCCTCGGGTCGTGTAACTTCCACTGGTCGTAGACCCGGCGTCGGTACGAGTGCGAGTGCGTTCAAAACTGCGGGTCTCGCCATCAAAATTTGTGGCCGAGCCCGAGGCAGTGAAGCCGTCTGCGGTGCGGGCGCGATCATATTCGCGCGTCGCCGTTGCGCCATCGCTGGCACGTGTGACCTGGGTATCGCGAGAAAGCGTACCCGCTTCCTTGTCGCGCACAATGGTGGTTGTACCGTCATAATTGGGGCGATCGATCGTGACGGTCTTTGTGACGGGTTCAGCCATCACGGGACCGGCAAGGATCGCGGCAAGGGCAGGGACAAGCAGGAATTTTTTCATGTCATTCTCCAGTCGTTGGTTGGGGAGCCGACCCGCTCACCTTCCCTCAACGGACAACGCCGGAAAACCCTTCGCTATTGTTGAGCGCGCTGTCTGCGCAATTCACGACGACGTTCCTGAAGCTCGCGAAGAGCGCGCAAGCGCCGCAATTGTTCAAGCCGCTCGGGGGTGCGGAGCACGTCTCCGGTTTGCGGTTCGACGGACGTCGGTGCGGGAATCGCGCCCGCAGCATCCGCAGGCAGATCAACTTTTGGTGCCAAAGATATGCCGCGATCCGGAATTAATGGCTCCCGGTCTGGCAGGGCACTGGGTGCGGCACGTTGCTCCTGGCGGATCTCCCGGACCCTCTCAACAATTGCCGCCCGCTCAGCCGGTGGCAGGCGGCGCAGGACCGGTAGAATTCGGGCCGGACGCACAGGCCTAGGTGGCAGGCCAAGTTCTTCGCGAACCTCCGCGCGCCGTTCGAGTCTGGAGGCAATCTTTTGCGCGACAAACTCGCGGCGCAACTCCCGTCGTTCTTGAAGAACCAATCGCGGTGCCTCGACTGACGGCGGATCGCCTGGTGCTGCCTTTTGCGTTTGATCCTCGCTGACAATCGGCGATTTGACGGTAACGACCTTTTTGATCGCCGGTTTCGTCTTTTCAGGGGCAATGCTGGCGATCAGCGGACCAATGACGGGCATCGTCCGGGCGACATCGCCGAAAATGGCGGTTGCCGCCGCCGCCGCACTCATCAGCCCGAAGGCGAAGGCTCCGATGATCACGCGATGGCCGCGCATCCATCCGCCCCGCCTGTCACGCCGGGCAGGGACCACGACAGGAAGCGGGTTGGCCGGTTGGGTCGCAGCCGCGACAACGCGATCCGCAAACCCTTGTGAAAGTGGAGGAACGGTGAACCGGTCAAGCGCGTCGCGCAATGCAGCATCAAGCCTGGGATCGCTCATGCCGTGCCTCCCTGAACCGTCGGCCGCAGATCGCACAGCGATGCCTTCAATGCCTGTCGCGCACGCAGCAGCAGCGATTCGAACGCCTTGACATTCATGTCGAGGATTTCAGCAGCGGCCATGTTTGAACAATCCTCATAATAGGTCAGGACAATTGCAGCACGCTGGCGATCAGGCAGTGCCTGCACAGCCGTCATCGTCTTTAGGCGCATCGCCGCTTCATCCATGAGTGCGTCTGCCAACGGACTTTCATCGACCCTTTCCGGTACCTCTTCGCCACTGGTGAAGCGGCGACGACGCAAACGATCAAGGCAGAGATTTGTCGCAACGCGATTGAGCCATGCCCCGACGCCCGCACCGCCAGCCTGCCATTTATCCGCCTGTTCCCATAGTTTAAGCATTGCTTCCTGCGCCACATCTTCCGCTTCTGTCGCATCACCCAACATGCGCCAACCAATCCTGTGTGCCTTGGCCGCATGCCCTTCGACCAGCGCGCGAAAGGCTTCGCCATCACGCAAGGCGACCCGGGCCATTAGCGTGTCGTCATCCGCGCGAGGCGGCGTCGCAAGATTCATCAACACATTCGTCACATCCCCGAATTACTTCTTAAAACGAACGAAACCATTAAATCCTTCGTGAGCAGCGAAGGAATTTTGCATGCGGTCCGTTTAGGGATGAAAAGTGGAAACAAATGGGGTTCTTCATGAAATCGGAAATGGCAGCCCTTTTGGCAGGCATCGTGTTCGTTCAGCCAGCACAGGCAGAAACCGAAAAGACTGCGACCAATTGGTCGGTTTCCCTTGCCGGGGGCACGGCGACACTTGAAAACCGCGGCGACCAGCCCTTTGTCAGCGTTGGCGTGACGCACAACTTGAAGAATGGCTATGTCCGACTTTCAGCGACGCATGTCGACTCGCGCGACGGTCAGGGATTGCTCGGCTCAGTCCCGGCCAAGACCAACCAACTGACGCTCGCCGGCGGAACCAGTTTCGGCCCCGTCAGCCTTGACGGCTATGTCGCCCTTGGAAAGCGCAAGTTCGGCGCCGAAGCGTTTCGGCGCGTCACCGGTCAAACGATCAATATCACCAGCAATGGCAGGACGTCTGCACTTGGCGCCTCGCTTACCTATGACATCCTGCTCAGCCAACGCGTCTTTTTTTCGCCCTTTGCCGCCCTCGACTATAGCCGCGTGGACACGGCGCGTGCGATTGCCGTCCCGGTGCGGGGTCTCATCACGCAAAAGGAAAAACAGGACGGCGTGACGTTTACGCTCGGGGGCACCGCGCAATTCCTGTTCGGCGCTGAAGATGCTCACAGCATTGGCGCCTATGGCGCATTTGTTACGAGCTCTAACACGACCGCCTATAATCGTGGGACGTCCCCGATTGCGGCGGCGCGGCTGCTTGGTGCACTCGACGTGCCGGGAGCCAAGGACAGCTGGGCCGAATATGGTGCGACAGCCAGCTTCCGCATGGCCAAACCGTTAAGGCTCGATTTGTCCGTGATTCGTACTGCAGGATTCGGCAATGCCCAATCGACCTCCGGTTCGGTCGGCCTGCGTTTCAGCTTTTGAAACGCATCATGCGCGGCGGCGGTTCAGATCCGCGAGTGGCGCAGGCAATCTGCCCATTTCATCGATAATAAAGGTCATCAACGCCTTTTCGAAGGGATCGATCTGACCATCCAGCGCAATATGTATCTTCAGCCAGGCCGCTTCATCGGCCGTCATGAGACGCCCGGAATCGAACGCCGGTGATTTTGAGAACGCATCATCCTCGCGCGGAAAGACCGCCTTGAAAGCGTCAAGGATTGTCCCCCGCCCAAGCATTTCGCTCGGCAACATCCGGTTGAAAAACCCGGCAATGCTCGGTGTATTGATCTCCATCTCTGCATTCAGGCGGATCGCCTGTTCGCGCGAAAGCGGCCTATAATCGCTATGTGCCATCAAGTGGTTGGCAACCCCCTGCACGAAGAGCTGGAGCCAGCCCGCGGCATTGCCGCTTCGCAACACCGCATCCTTGATGCGAAAAAGCATATCCGCTTCCTGGACGCCAACAATAACAGCGTCTTCGCCACCGCCTGCAAAAATGAGCCGCCTGAGCAGGCGCACTTCAACTTCATCGATGCAATTGGGCCGAATTGGCCCTCCATCGCGTGTTGGCCCGACTCCGCTGGTGATGGTGGCCTCAATCTGGGCGAGCGCATAGGTTTTAAGGGAGTCCGGGGCGTTTTCCGCGTTTTCCAATATCGAAACAATCAGTTCGATTTCGCCAATTGACGCGATACGCCCTTCGCGGTCGGTCCTGGATTGCAGCCAACGGGCGCCATCCGCATCCAAAAAGCCCGGAGGGGGTGTCTGATGAAGCAGAACATGCTCTGCAGCTTCAACGAAAAAATCAATCCACGCCGCAGAGGTTGGCCCGCATCGGTCATTCAGCATGAAAAGCGCATCAATCACGTCGACGCTGATTTCAGCATCGGTCCAGACGGCATCTCGCAACGCCTGCAAGTCATTGTCGCTGATTTGACCGACCTGCACCAGCCGCCTCACCAAATCTGAAAACTCGTAATCCATTGTAAGCCCCACATTTTGCATGAGGGGTCTACCACCAAGGCCTTAACAGCCGGTTGAAGCTAGAAATCTACCGCGATGCCCTTCAGTTCCCAATCGCCATAGCGAACGGGATCCAGCCGGTCAGGGTCCGGCTCCGGAGGGCGCACCATCGGTTGCGGTTCGGGCACTGGTGGACTTTTCGACAAATATGTCGGGGCCTTCACATGGCGTGGACGCTTGCTGCTCATGTTGCCAATATCACTTGTACGGCTTTCTTCGACAAGGGCTGAATTGGTCGCTAGGGCGACGCGATGGACAAGGTACCCGGATTGGCGCCGCGCCGTGCGGCGTTGACTTTGCTCGACGCCGTCCTGCGGCGCGGTCAGCCGCTTGAATCTGCTCTCGGCTTCGCCACTCGAGGCCTGGATAAATCGGAGGACCGCGCGCTGGCGCGCGCCATTGCCAGCGAAACGCTGCGACGGCTGCCCGATCTTGACGCGTTGATTGACAGCTCCACCCGTCAGAACCTGCCCGACGATGCGAAGGCGCGGATGGTGCTGCGGTTGGCGCTTGCGCAGGTTCTCGTACTCGAGACGCCTGAACATGCCGCAGTCGCGACCGCACTTCCACTGGTCGATGGCGGTCCTCGTCGTCTGGTGCACGGCGTATTGGGGGCGCTATTGCGTCAGAAGGTCAAATTGCCCGAAACGCCGACCTTGCCAGACGCCGTCCTCCTGCGCTGGAGCGCGGAACTCGCAGCTTTGGCGGGAGCGGCCATGATCGCTTCGCCGGTGATCGACTTGACACTGCGCGACGCAAGCGAAACGCAAAAATGGACAGAAATGCTAAACGGCGAAAGCTTGATGCCCGGCCATGTGCGCATTCCGCGCGGTGCTGCAATCCCGGCCCTCCCCGGCTATGCCGAAGGGGCTTGGTGGGTCCAGAACATCGCGGCAGCAATCCCAGCGCGCCTTCTTGGAACTGGCGAGGGTCGGTTGACACTCGATCTTTGCGCGGCACCGGGCGGCAAGACCATGCAACTGGCCGCCAATGGCTGGCAAGTCACGGCTGTCGATCAGGATCGGGCACGGCTTGTGCGTCTGGAGGACAATCTGGCGCGCACAGGATTATCGGCGAAGCCGGTCATCGCCGACCTGATGCGTTGGCAGCCGCCAGAACCCGTTGACGCCATTCTGCTTGATGCCCCCTGCAGTTCGACTGGCATATTTGCACGACATCCCGATGTCCTGCACCGCGTTCGGCCACGCGACATTTCCCAGCTTGCCGAGCAGCAGGCTGCAATGATTCAGCGCGTGGCTGGCTGGCTCAAGCCGAGCGGCGTGCTTGTCTATGCAACCTGTTCGCTCGAACAGCCCGAAGGTGAAGATCAGATTGCCATTGCAGAGGCGGCAGGACTCATCCTGTCTGCAATCCAACCACAAGAGATTGGGGCCGGTATCGAGCCAGACCCCAAGGGCTGGTTGCGCGTCCTTCCGGTCAATCATGCCGACGGTTTTTTTATCGCTCGCTTCAAACGGCCCTGAACGCGCCTTGCAGCGGGATGATTCGCTGGCTAGAGCGACCCGCTATGGGAAACCCGGTACTTATAGCGCCCTCCATCCTTTCAGCCGATTTCGCGCGATTGGGAGAAGAGGTGTGCGCAATCGACGCGGCAGGCGCCGACTGGATCCATGTCGACGTAATGGATGGCCATTTCGTTCCCAATATCACGATCGGGCCAATGGTGGTGAAGGCACTGCGCCCGCACACGAAGAAAGTCATGGATGTCCATCTGATGATCTCGCCAGTCGATTTCATGCTTGACGCTTTCGCCGAAGCCGGTTCGGACATCATCACCGTGCACCAGGAAGCCGGGCCAAATCTCCATCGGACAATCCAGCGGATCAAGGCGCTGGGAAAGAAGGCGGGCGTCTCGCTCAATCCGGCAACGCCTGCAAAAATGCTCGACTATGTCCTTGAGGAAATCGACCTTGTGCTGGTCATGAGCGTGAACCCGGGGTTCGGCGGTCAAAGCTTCATCGAAAGCCAGTTGCGCAAGATCGACGCGATCCGCAAATCGATCGAGAAGCTAGGCAAGGACATTCGTTTGGAAGTCGACGGCGGTGTCGATCGCCAGACAGCACCCCGGATCATAGCCGCTGGAGCCGATGTCCTCGTGGCAGGAACAGCGACATTCAAAGGCGGTCCGGGCACGTACGCCACCAACATCGCTGCGCTGCGCGGTTGACTGGCAAAGACGGCGATGGCCCTGGATGATCATGAAGAGATTCCTGTCGGCAGGCGCCTCGTGCGCGCGCAAGGCGGCGGCGGACAGTCGCTGACCGAGCGATTGACCAGCCAATTCTATCGCTTGACCTGGCGGACACCACTCCACGCGCTGCGACTGCGCGGTCGTTACCCTCTCAAGCTCCTTGCCGTTCCAGATGATCCAGTCACCGGCGATATCGAGACAGGCTCTGCAATATTGCGCGGAGAAATGCTCTGGCGAGGTGAGCGGGTCAACTGCGCAGACATTGATTTTGCCAATGAAATCATCTCGTCCGGTTTCTCCACCTACCTGCAACGTTTCGAATGGCTTCGCGACCTGGCAGTTGCGGGCCCGAGGGCCCAAGTCGCGCCTGTTGCAGAAATACTCACACGGAAATGGCTTGAAAATCACGCCGACCGGATCAGCGAGCCTGCGTGGCAACCCGATCATTGGGGGTGGCGTATCCTGTTTTGGGCGTCGCATGCCCCGTTGATCCTCTCGAGCACCGACCTGGTCTACCGCTCTGCCGTCCTCAACGGCTTGGCGCGCGGCGCAAGACATCTTGACCGGGCCGCCGATCGTGCGCCCGTCGGACTGCCCCGCATTGCGGCCTGGGCCGGCGTTACAGCTGCCGGACTTCTGATCGCCGGTGGCACACCGAGGCGCAGCTTTGGCGAAGCGGGATTGGCACGTGCGCTCAATTCAGGCTTTTCGGCCGATGGCGGGCTGGTCTGTCGCACGCCTCAAGGGCAGTTTGAAGTCGTGATGCTGCTTTCGATGCTCGCGCGAGTCTATGATGCAAAGCGTCTTGAGATGCCGCCTGCGCTTGGGAATGCACTGCAACTTTCAGTGCCTCCACTGCTGGGCGTGACGCTCGGTGACGGAGGGCTTTCGAGCTGGCAAGGGAGTGCTCCAATAGCCGGGGCGCGAGTTGAGGCCATTGTCGCGGCAAGCGGCGTGCGCACCAGACCGCAGCGTCAGGCGCGCGATTGGGGCTATCAACGTGTCACGGCTGGACAGACCGTGCTTATCATGGATGCAGCACCGCCTCCCGACAGGCGTGTCGCAAATGGCGGGTGCGCATCAACGCTCGCGTTTGAATTGTCAGACGGCGGACACCGGGTGATCGTCAATTGCGGTGGCGCAAATGCCGGAGGCGCTTATGTTTCCCGGACACTTGCCAATGGTTTGCGGACGACCGCGGCACATTCTTCCCTCGTCCTTGCTGACAGCAATTCGACGGCGCTTCATGCCGATGGCACGCTTGGTCGCGGGGTTTCCGAAATTGAGCTTGAACGGCTTGAGGACGAAGGAAGCAGCCGGATCGAGGCCAGCCATGACGGGTATGTGCGCCGATTCGGGTTGATCCACAAACGGACGCTGGCGCTGACTGGTGATGGTCGAGAACTGCGCGGAGACGATGTCTTGTTACCCGCCCGGGCCAAGCATAAACCCATGACGTCTGCCTTCGCGGTGAGATTCCACCTCGCTCCGGGCATCGAGGCCACGCCGACTGCGGACGGAATGGGCGCCTTGCTCAGGATCGAACGCGGCGCGCTTTGGCAATTCCGTTGCCGTGGCGGAACCCTGTCGATCGACGAAAGCCTGTGGATCGATGGAGACGCCCGGCCTCACGCAACGTTGCAATTGGTCGTCAGCGGCGAAGCACCGCCCGGTGGGGCGAGTATCGGCTGGGTCATGCGCCGGGCCGGTTAGGGTATTTGGAGGATCAATGACGGACGTGATGATAAAACGGGCGCTGCTCAGCGTGTCGGACAAGACCGGCCTTGTGGAACTCGGGGCGGCACTTGCACGGCATGGCGTGTGCCTTGTTTCGACAGGCGGAACCGCAAAGGCACTACGCGATGCCGGTTTGGTCGTGCAGGACATCTCGGATCTCACCGGCTTTCCCGAAATGATGGACGGACGCGTCAAGACGCTCCATCCCAAGGTGCATGGCGGTCTGCTCGCAGTGCGGGACAATCCCGAACATGTCGCGGCGATGCAAGCGCACGAAATCCTGGCTATCGATCTGGTGGTCGTCAATCTATATCCGTTCGCACAAACCGTAGCCAAAGGAGCACCGCGAGACGAGATCATCGAGAACATCGATATTGGCGGGCCATCGATGGTGCGCTCTGCCGCAAAGAACCATGCCTCGGTCACGATCGTCACGGATCCGGGCGATTATGACGAACTGATTGCAGCAATGGATGAAAAAGGCGGAGCGACGGACTATGAATTCCGTCGTCGCCTGGCCGCCAAGGCCTATGCTGCAACTGCAACCTATGACGCGATGATCAGCCAGTGGTTCGCTTTTGCCGACCAGCAGCAGGCATTTCCCGACACGCTCGCCCTGACTGGATTGAAGCGCGAAGAACTTCGCTATGGAGAGAATCCTCACCAGGCTGCGGCGCTCTATGTTCCTGCCGGACCACACACGCGCGGCATTGCCCAGGCAGAGCAGATCCAGGGCAAGGCGTTAAGCTACAACAACTATAATGACGCCGATGCTGCGCTCGAACTGGTCAGCGAATTCCGCGACGGGCCGCCGACAGTGGTGATCGTCAAGCATGCCAATCCTTGCGGTGTCGCGAGCGCCGACACTTTGCTTGAAGCGTATCAGGCTGCACTTGCCTGTGATTCAGTCTCGGCCTTTGGCGGGATCATCGCGGTCAACCGCACACTCGACGCAGCAACCGCCGAAGCGATGGCTGGCATATTCACCGAAGTCGTTGCCGCCCCGGATGCCAGTGACGAAGCAAAGGCGGTCTTCGCAAGGAAGAAGAATCTTCGCCTGCTGCTGACCGGTGACCTGCCCGACCCGGCACGTGGCGGGTTGACGATGAAAACGATCGCTGGCGGCTATCTCGTCCAGTCACGTGATAATGGGCACGTCACGCGTGAAATGTTGCAGACCGTTACCAAACGCCCGCCGACCGAACAGGAACTGGTCGACTGCCTGTTCGCATGGGCCGTGGCAAAGCACGTAAAGTCCAATGCAATCGTCTACGCCAAGGACAGCGCAACAGCGGGGATCGGTGCCGGACAAATGAACCGGCTCGAATCCGCGCGCATTGCCGCCTGGAAGGCGAGAGATGCTGCGGACAAAGTCGGCTGGGCAGAACCGCGCACCATCGGCTCGGCAGTGGCATCGGATGCGTTCTTCCCCTTTGCCGATGGCCTGCTGACCGCTGTCGAAGCAGGAGCTACCGCCGTGATTCAGCCCGGCGGTTCGATCCGAGACGATGAGGTCATCAAGGCTGCAGACGACGCCGGGTTGGCAATGGTTTTTACCGGAATGCGCCATTTCCGGCATTAAAGCCTGATTGTATTCGCGCCAAAGCGCGGGCGATATTTGCGGCAGTCCAGCAGCCGCTCATTCCGCCACAATAATCAGCCGGCGCTCTTTCGAAACAGTGCTCGATCTTCCTCGCCAAACCCCCATTTCCAGATCACGACGCCATAAGCGAAAAGGATTAAAGGGATGCCGAAGGCAAGTTCAGCCCATTCGGGAAGGCGAATCGCCACCAGCCCTGCTATAACTCCAGCCGAAGTCGCCCAAACCAGCTGCCATCTCCAGATCGAGACCGGCGCGTGAAGGAGCCGGGCAGCAAGGCGTGATTTGACCAGCGATGCCATCCCCAATGAGAGAGCGAGGGCCGCAGCAGGCGCCACGGCTTGATAAAGCTCCGGAAGATTCTGCTTTCGCGCTCCGATCAGCAACAAGAATGTCAGTCCAGCCTGGAAACCGATCATCAACGTCGAAATCAGAAAATTGCGGTGTCGCGCAATGTAGACCAAGGCCGCTTCGCTTACGACCGCGACTGCTGCGGCGACTTCGGCCAACAGCAGAAAGGCGAGCGCGCCGTTGCCGCCAACAAATGTTCCCCCCGGCCCGACAAGACCCATCAAGGCCTCGCCGGGGATGCCGAGCGAAAGGGCAATGCCCACTTGTGCTGCGATAATCCAGAAACCGACCTGGCTGATTTGACGCGCGACGGCCGCCATGTCGCCTTCTTCCAGCTTGCGCGTGATCACAGGCCCCAGAATCGGATCGAAGCTGGTCTTCAGTTTTTGCGGCAGGCTCGCCACCTGCTGCGCAACATAGTAGATTCCAACTGTCGCGGGCGAGACAAACAGGCCAAGGATCGCAAGATCGAGACGCCGGGACCCCCATTCAATACCATCCGCCGCCGCGAGCGGGAGATTGCGCCGAACGAGTCGGGTGAGAACGCCCACATCGACTTTCCAGCCACGCGGTGATCCAAAGGCGCGAAAAAACGGGATGGCCGCTGTCACAAGCGCGGCAACCATTGACAACGCATAGGCAATCAACAAGCCATCCCGCAGGGAAAACCAGCTCAACGCAAAAGCACCGAGGCTGATAGTCCATGGCTCGACAATCGCTTTTGTGCGTACTGTTGCGCCCACATCATAGCGATAGGCGAGTGCTGCAAGCATCAGGTCCGTGACGGCGAGTGCGGGGATGACAAGCGGAAGAAGCAGTTCGAGCCCGTCGATCTCGCTGTTGGGAAACATGATCTGCGGGACCAGCATCAGCACCAGCATCGGCCCAAGAGCTGCACCGGTAACAAGTATCAGGGCATCCCAGACGCCGCCGTTCTTCCCTTCACCCCACATGTGCAACGCCAGCCCGCGCTTGAGCCCAAGCGTGGCAATCTGCGCGACAAATTCGACGACGAGGACAGCATAGGCCAGCCGACCCAGTGCAGCAGCGCCATACCACTGCCCGGCAATCAACAGGAACGGAATCCGCGCGACAAGACGCACGAAAAATCCCGCAATATTGGTCCGCCCGCCTTTGGCAAGGGCTTCGATGTCATCGGGTGGGGCGCCCGGGATCGCGGTCAATGCGCGGCGCCCCAGCTCTGACCCGTACCGATCTCAATACCCAGCGGAACATCCAGTTTTACAAGCGGTTCGGCGGCGTTTGCCATGACATGTTCGATCACCCTGCTCGCCGCGGCAACATCTCCCTCCGGTAATTCGAAAACCAGCTCGTCATGGACCTGAAGCAGCATCCGGACGTTGGGGAGCCCTGCATCCGCAAGTGCAGGCAGCATCCTGGCCATGGCACGCTTGATGATATCGGCACTCGTTCCCTGAATCGGTGCATTGATGGCAGCGCGTTCGGAT
>JANNLW010000025.1:0-10360 GCA_031397145.1 Sphingomonadales bacterium
CAATCCGATTTCGAGTGAAACGGATTTCAAAGAGCGAGGATACAAGACACCAAAGGTTGTCCTTCCTATCGCAACAGGCCCCTGCAGTCGTGCGGATCCGGACAGTAACTCTCCTTTCAAACAAAAAATGCATGACAGGACTCGCGCAGGCAGCAAACGCCCCTCGTGCGACTAAAACGCTCATGGAAATGGCTAAGGCAGGATAGCACGATCGATAAGGCCTTCGTCTATCGATCACTTTTGCCGAAAATATGATCGATAAGGTACATCGAGAGCAGAAGCAGAGCACTTTATGCGACGAGCCTGTGCCGTCGATTTTTGAAAATCATCACTGTTCGATGGTGCGGGCGGTGGGAATCGAACCCACACTCCTTGCGGAACCGGATTTTGAGTCCGGCGCGTCTACCAATTCCACCACGCCCGCATATCCGGTATCGAACTGTCAGCCGCGCCAAATTTCGCTTTTTACACAGTTGGGCGCACTTAGCCGAAACAGTCGACGACCCTATTCGAAGTCGTTGTATTTATGCTCTATTATGAAAGCGCTTCGCCTCGTTTCCTCCGATAGTCTCAACGTTTTGAGTGGTGCGCGTGTGCCAATTTCACCACAGCGGCCCCAAACAGGTCTGGGGCGCAGCGTTTAGACAAGCATCGTTGCGCCCGCAACCATCAAATCGGGCAATCATGACTCAGTCGAATATTCAGCCGTCCGCCTTTGGATCGGGCCCGAAACGGTTTGGACCCCGCGTACCTTCGAGGAACAAGAATACGAGATTGACGAGGGGAAAAAGAATCCACCATCCGCTTCTGTCTTGATCATGCATTCGGCGGATACCGCAGGCGATCAGCGGAACCAGCGATCCTAGGCCGACAACCAGAGCCAGCGGACCATAAATGCCGCCCACCATTCCGACCATGCCCAGTACATTATCCAATAGCCCGGCAACGACATACGCAATGACAACTCCTAGATAGAACATCCAGTATTCCTTGCGCCGCGAGCGTCCTTCAAAGTCCGCGTAGCGCCGCAATGGCATCAACATCCAGTCCATCTGAAATCCCCCGTCCTGTTGAAAAGGATGTTCATCTTATACCTGTATTGCAACGGCGCAACTTCTTATGAAGGCGGTAATCCAAAGGCATTTTCGCCGGCATCCCCTGGAAGGAGGAGAAGGATTAACCAAGCGATTCCGCCGACAAGCAACGCTCCTGCGGACGCCAGAACCAGCGCAGGATTGGATTGCGAGACGAGGGTCGCAAGCCAGGGGAGATAGACCAGCATTGTCCACCAGCCGCTCCTGCCCGTATCGTGCAACCGCCGCACGCCGACCGTGATCGATGGCAGCAGAAACAGGAGGGTGACAGACAGCTCGACGATGCCCATGTTCATCGCAACCGCAACATCGCGTCCGTCAGGCCCATCGACAAAGTGGGCCGCAACAGTCAGCAACGTGACGAACAGCAAGAAAAGCCAGAACTCCGACCGCGACGCCCGTCCGTTGAAATCGGCATATTTCTTCAAAGGTCCGATGATCCACCGCATGGCTGCCCTCCCAAGGCTGTTCAGTTGCGGGGTGCTTGTCGCCGATAACTCAATGCTTCTGCAACATGAATTCTACCGACCGCATCCGATTTTGAAAGATCTGCAATGGTGCGGGCCACGCGAAGCACGCGGGTATAGCCACGGGCCGTCAGGCGCATCGCTTCTGCTGCCTGGGCCAACAACCGGCGACCCGCCTCGTCAGGCGTTGCAACACGCTCGAGCAATGCCCCATCAGCTTCACAATTGGTGCGAACCCCTTCGCCCCTGTAGCGGTTCGTCTGCAGGTCGCGTGCCGCCAACACACGCGCTGCCACGTCGTCCGACCCCTCGGCAGGAGGAGGAAGGACGAGGTCAGCCGCGCTGACCGCTTGGACTTCAATGTGCAGATCGATGCGATCCAGAAGCGGCCCGGATACCTTTGCCTGATAGTCCGCAGCGCAGCGTGGCGCGCGGGCACACGCCAGAGCCGCGTCGCCCAAATGCCCGCAGCGGCACGGATTCATTGCCGCTATCAGTTGCACACGCGCTGGAAAGGTGACGTGTGCGTTGGCGCGGGCGACGCTGACCGTGCCTGTTTCAAGCGGCTGACGCAGGGAATCAAGGACGACCCGTTGAAACTCGGGCAATTCATCCAGAAACAGGACGCCGAGATGGGCAAGGCTGACTTCTCCGGGCCTGACTTTCAATCCTCCGCCAACAAGGGCCGCCATTGACGCTGAATGATGTGGTGTACGGAACGGCCGGGAGCGGATCATCCGCCCTCCGGGAAGCTCCCCGGCAACGCTTGCCACCATCGACACCTCCAGTGCCTCGGCTGCCGTTAGGTCGGGCAGAATGCCTGGTATGCAGGCCGCCAGAAGCGATTTTCCGGAACCGGGAGGGCCAACCATCACCAGATTATGCCCCCCGGCAGCTGCAATCTCGATTGCCCGCTTGGCTGTCTCCTGACCTTTTACTTGTGCAAGATCAGGCCCTCGCACGCGCCCCTCGGCTTCGCCCGGTTCAGGGGGCTTGAGCAACATGCTGCCTTTGAAGTGGTTGAGCAATGAGAGCAGATCCGGCGCCGCGATCACTTCGACCTGCCCGGCCCAGGCAGCCTCGGGCCCTTGCGATGCAGGACAGACCAGCCCAAACTGATTTTCCCCGGCATGGAGCGCTGCCAGCAGCACGCCGGGCGACGCCGCGACCCGACCGTCCAGCCCAAGTTCTCCAACCACAACATAGCTGGCCAGCGTTTCGGCATCGACCACACCCATTGCCCCCAGCAATGCGAGTGCAATGGGGAGATCATAGTGCGATCCCTCCTTCGGGAGATCTGCGGGCGAAAGGTTTACCGTGATCCTTTTGGGCGGCAACGAAAGCCCCATCGCAGAGATAGCGGCATGCACTCGTTCCCGACTTTCGGCGACGGCCTTGTCGGGCAGCCCGACGATGGCGAATTTGGGGTTTCCCGGCGCAACCTGGCATTGCACTTCCACGCTGCGCGCTTCGAGGCCCAGATAGGCCACCGTTTGCACCGTCGCGACCATCAGATCGGCGACATGGTCAATTTGGCGTTAATGCTGTGCGGCAAGTAAAATGAAAGCGGATCAAGGCAGTGACTGATGGTCATGAAATTCCCACCCGTCCGCAGAACAGAAGCACGTGTGAAGCGAGCGTTCGATCGCAGCATTTCGGGACTGATCGAAGCGATCCGGGTTCTGTTCTTTCTCTCTCCCTTCCTGCTCTCCCTGCCACAGATCGCCAAAGCGGAAACGGTAACAACCAGTTTTGCAACTGCAGAGTATGAAGAGGTCATTGGTGATGGCGTTTTCGTGCCATCTGCTCCCAATCCGTCTGCAATCGCGCAGTTCGGGCCATTCTCCGTCACGAGCGGAAGTGTTGCGGAGCTGAACGGAGTCATCGATCAATCTACACCCGATCAGGTCCACCGGATGCTCGTCGCCTTTCCCGGTATCAGCCTGATCCGCATGATCGATTGTCCGGGCACCGAAAATGACGACGCAAACCTTGAAGTCGCGCGGATGATCCGCCGGGCCGGGATCAGTACGTTCGTGCCCAGCGGGGGTTCGGTCCGTTCGGGTGGTGTCGAACTGTTTCTTGCCGGGGTGCATCGCACCGCTGAACCCGGCGCAGAATTCGGCGTCCACAGCTGGGAGGACGAGGATGGTCGCGAGGCACGCGATGTACCTGCGGACGATCCGGCGCATCTGGCCTATCTGCGCTATTATCAGGATGTCGGCCTCTCGCCTGAACAGGCCAGCGCCTTCTATGCGTTCACCAATCAGGCCTCGTTTGATAGCATTCACTACATGACCCAGCGCGAACTGGCTCTTTATCACATTACCAACTGAGATAATCGTGGCCACGCGTCTTGCGGATTCAGCTAGCGACCTCCACATCGGCGTCATGACGCTGAAGGAACGCTGGTACGCACTGGGCAGAAGCCCGACCTATCGGCTGGTCATGTTCATCATCGGTTGCGCGATGATGCTCCTGTCTCCGGTTGCAGGTCTGCTGCCCGGACCGGGCGGAATATTTGTCTTTGCGATTGGTCTGGGCATGGCGTTACGCAGCTCGCTCTGGGCAAAGAGGCGCTACGTCATTCTCAAGCGCATGCAGCCAAAGGTCGGCCATTGGGCGGATTGGGGCCTCCGTCGCAAGAGCGCTCAGCGCCGGATCGAACGCGCGAAACGGAAGGATAAGGCAGGCAATTGACTTTTTGAGAGAGTCTGCCTAACCGAACCCGCATCAAAGGCCGTCTTCGCGGGCGGCCGTTTTTCGTTTAAGATGATTTACCAAGGACATGACCGATGAAGCGCACTTTTCAGCCGAGCAATCTGGTTCGCGCCCGCCGCCACGGCTTCCGCGCACGGATGGCGACGGTCGGTGGCCGTGCAGTGATTCGTGCGCGCCGCGCACGCGGTCGCAAGAAGCTCTCCGCCTGATTTCGATCAGAAAGCGGTCGGATTTCCTGGCCGCCAATGCAGCAAGCCGGGTGGCGACGCCCGGCTTTGTGCTGTTGGTGCGCAATCGCAACGATGGCGACGCGGCGATGCGGCTTGGCATTACGGTCACGAAAAAAATTGGCAACGCCGTAATCCGCAACCGGATGAAGCGCCGTTTTCGTGAAATCGCACGGGCGGTGATCGTCACGAATGGTGCGACGGGATCGGATCATGTCCTGATTGGCCGTGCCGGCGGCGTGGATCGCGATTTCGCGGCGTTGAAGGCCGATCTGGCCAGAGCATTGACAAAGGTGGCCGGATGATTGCGCGATTGCTGATCCTGGTCGCTCGCGGCTGGCAATGGGGCCCGTCCGCTATCCTGCCGCCATCCTGTCGTTACCAGCCTTCATGTTCGGCCTATGCAATCGAGGCGGTAAGCCGCTATGGGGCGGCCAAAGGCGGCTGGTTGTCAGCCAAGCGGATCATGCGGTGCCATCCCTGGGGCGGGCACGGCTATGATCCGGTTCCATAAGATTTAGAGGAAGCAGACTTTGGACAATCAGCGTAACATGATCCTGGCGATCGTGCTTTCTGCACTTGTGCTGATCGGTTGGACGGCGCTTTCGGAGCGTTTCTTCCCTCAGCCAAAGCCGCCCATTGTGACGACTGCGCCGGGTACGATGGCGGCTCCTGGAACTGCTGCGCCGACAGTGCAAGTCGCGCCCAAGCGTGTGCTCCGCGATGTGAAGACTGTCCTGGCGGCTGGCAATCGCGTCGCCATTGAAACGCCGCGCCTTTCAGGCTCGATCAACCTCAGAGGCGCGCAGATCGATGATCTGCTCCTGCCGACCTATCGCGAGACGGCAAAGAAGAGTTCGCCGGCCGTCAGGCTGCTTTCCCCGAGCGGTGCGGTCAACAGCTACTATGCTGGCTTTGGTTGGTCGGGCGACGGTGCCTCGGTCCCTGGCCCAAACACGATGTGGTCCGCCGACGCCGCCAAGCTGACGCCCGGGACGCCCGTCACCCTGAGCTGGGACAATGGCGCAGGACAGACTTACCGCATCAAGCTCTCGGTCGATGCAAATTACATGTTCACGATCGACCAGAGTGTGACCAACGCAGGGGGCAGCGCGTTCGTCGCGCGCAGCTACAGCTATGTCAGCCGTGTCAAGGGCGCTCACACAGGCGGGTCGATGCTCGCGCCGTCGAAGGACGTCGACAGCTGGACCATGCATATCGGCCCGATCGGTACGTTCAATGACAAGGCCAACTATGAAGTTGATTATTCCGATGTCGACGAAGCCGGCAGCGGAGGCATGAGGTTTGCAACCAATGGCGGTTGGTTGGGCTTTGGCGAGACCTACTGGTTGACTGCGCTTGTTCCGGCCAAAGGCGTGATTGTCGACACCGGCTTTCGCTCCGGCAACGGTGCCTATCAAGCCGAATTCTCGACACCGCAGGTCATAGTCGGCCCCGGCAAGACCGTTTCTGCCACAAGCCACTTTTTTGCCGGAGCGAAAGAAGTGCGGGCCTTGGACGTCTATGAGGAAAGTTTGGGCATTCCGCTCTTTGGCAAGGCGATCGACTGGGGCTGGTTCGAGCTCATCGAAAAGCCGATTTTTTACTATCTTGACTGGCTGTTCAAGATGGTTGGCAATTTTGGTGTGGCGATCATCCTGCTCACACTGACGGTGCGTGGTCTGATGTTCCCGATCGCCCAGCGGCAGTTCGCCTCAATGGCGGCGATGCGTGTGGTCCAGCCCAAATTGAAGGCGCTGCAGGAACGGTTCAAGGATGACAAGCCCAAGCTCCAGCAGGAGATGATGGCGCTCTACCAGAAGGAAAAGATCAACCCGATGGCAGGCTGTCTGCCGATCTTCCTCCAGATTCCGGTTTTCTACGCGCTCTATAAGGTGCTGATGCTGACCATCGAAATGCGGCACCAGCCCTTTGCGCTGTGGATCCACGATCTGTCGGCTCCGGATCCGGCAACCGTGCTCAACCTGTTCGGCCTGTTAAACTTCACGCCGCCGAGCTTCCTCGCTCTGGGTATTTTCCCGATAATTCTAGGCATTACAATGTATCTGCAGTTCAAGCTCAACCCTGCACCGATGGACCCGATCCAGCAGCAGATGTTCAGCATCATGCCGTGGATCATGATGTTCATGATGGCACCGTTCGCGGCCGGATTGCAGCTCTACTGGATCGCGTCCAACGTGCTGACTATCGCGCAGCAGAAATGGCTCTATTCCAAGCACCCGGCGCTCAAAGAGCCGATCAAGACGTGAGTTTCACGGAAGAGCAACTGGAATCTGCTCGCAAGATTTTCAGCGGCCCGATCTCCTTCCTGAAATCGGCACCTTCGCTTGAGTTCCTGCCCGAGCCAAGCGTCAATGAAGTTGCGTTTGCGGGGCGGTCGAATGTCGGCAAGTCGTCGCTGCTCAATGCCTTGACCAATCGCAGCAGTCTTGCCCGCACCTCGAACACACCGGGCCGGACGCAGGAGCTGAACTTCTTCGACGTCGGCAGCCCGCTGGCCTTCCGGCTGGTTGACATGCCTGGATACGGCTTTGCCGAAGCACCCAAGGATGTCGTCAAGAAATGGCGCTTCCTGATCAACGACTTTCTGCGCGGGCGGCAGGTTCTGAAACGAACGCTCGTCCTGGTCGACAGCCGCCACGGCCTCAAGGATGTCGATCGCGAAGTGATGGAGATGCTTGACAAGGCGGCCGTCAGCTATCGCCTAGTCCTGACCAAGACTGACAAGATCAAGGCCAGCGCACTTGCCGAAGTCGCCGCCGCAACCGAAGCCGAGGTTCGCAAACGGGCGGCTGCCCATCCCGATCTCATCCTCACCTCGAGTGAGAAGGGCATGGGCATTCCCGAATTGCGCGCGGCCGTTATTGAGGCGATAGGATGAGCCATGCGCAAACTCTTTATTGGCAATAAAACCTATTCCAGCTGGTCGCTCCGCGGCTGGCTCGCCTGTCGGCAGTCCGGATTGCTCTTCGAGGAAGCGGTCGTACCGCTCTACGACGATCTATGGACGAAACGTCGCGAGGATGACGAGTTCGCCCCGTCCTCGGGCAAGGTCCCGATCCTGTGGGACGACGACACCGTGGTCTGGGACAGTCTGGCGATCATCGAATATCTGAACGAGAAATCGGGCGGAGACAAATTCTGGCCGTTCGATGAAGGCGCAAGGGCAATGGCGCGCTCGATGGCGGCGGAAATGCATTCGGGTTTCGCTGCACTGCGTCGCGAGCATTCGATGAACATCCGGCAAATCTATCCGCCCAAGGAACCGTCCACAGGGGTCAAGGCCGATATCGAGCGGATCATGGAACTCTGGGCGCAGGCGCGTGCGCGTTATGGTGGTGAGGGCGATTTCCTGTTCGGTGAATTCGGCGCAGCAGATATCATGTATGCGCCGGTCGTGACCCGTTTTATCACTTACTCGCTACCGGTCGCACAGTTTGCCGTGCCTTATATGCAGGCGATCATCGCGCACCCTTTCATGCAGGACTGGATCGCCGCCGCGCAGGCCGAGGACTGGGTGATCGAAAAGTTCGAGGGCCCGGTCCAGAATTAGAGCTAAACTCCGTGGCCGATGCCCTCTCCCTTCTCCAGACGGTTTTCGGCTTTCACGAGTTTCGGGGTGTGCAATCCCGCGTGATTGACCGGGTGTTGGCGGGAGAACGGACACTGGCCGTGATGCCAACCGGAGCGGGCAAATCGCTCTGTTATCAACTCCCGTCGCTGGCCTTGGACGGGACGTGCATCGTCATCTCTCCCCTTATTGCGCTGATGCACGACCAGTTGCGCGCGGCGACCGCCATCGGCATCCGGGCCGCAACCCTGACGTCCGCCGACGACAATCGCGACGAGACGATCGCCCGGTTCCGGCGCGGCGAACTCGATCTGCTCTATGCCGCGCCTGAACGTGCGTCAGGACAGGAGTTTCGCGAGCTGCTACGCGAATCCCGGATCGCATTGTTCGCCATCGACGAAGCGCATTGCGTTTCGGAATGGGGGCATGATTTCCGCCCGAACTATCGCCTGCTTCGCCCGCTTATGGACGACCTCCCCGATGTTCCCCGGCTGGCGCTGACGGCGACGGCCGACGCCCACACGCGGGGTGATATCCTCGCACAGCTTGGCATTCCCGTTGGCGGGATGATCGTCGCAGGGTTCGACCGGCCGAATATCCGCTACGCGATGTCGCCCAAGCAGGGGACGACACAGCAGATTGCCGAACTGGTGTCGAGCACACGCGGCCCGGGGATCGTCTATGCCCAGACGCGCGCGGGAACGGAGAAACTGGCCGAGCAATTGGCGAAGACCGGCAGGCCGACCCGCGCCTATCATGCCGGGCTCGAACCCCAGGTGCGCGCGCGGAACCAGCATGATTTCGTCGCTTCGGAAGACATGGTGATGGTCGCGACCATTGCCTTCGGCATGGGCATCGACAAGCCCGATGTCCGGTTCGTGGCGCATGCCGGCCTGCCCAAGTCGATCGAGGCCTATTATCAGGAAACCGGACGAGCCGGCCGCGACGGTGATCCCGCCGTTGCCCAAATGTTCTGGGGCGCGGAAGATTTTGCGAAAGCGCGGCAAAGGCTTGGCGAAGTGGACCCTTCCCGATTGCAGGGCGAGAGGACCCGCCTTACCGCTTTGGGTGCATTGGTCGAAACGGCAGGCTGCAGGCGCGCTGTGCTGCTCCGACATTTTGGCGAAACCCCGCCCGAGGCTTGCGGCAATTGTGATAATTGCCTCGAGACGCCTGCGTCGATCGACGCGTCCGAAACGGCCCGCAAATTCCTCTCTGCGGTCTATCGAACCGGACAGAGCTTTGGCGTCGGACATCTCGAAGCCGTGCTGACCGGCATCGCGAACGAGCGGGCCGAAAAACTGGGACATGAAAGGCTTTCAGTCTTTGGTATTGTTGGGGGTGAGGAGGCAGCGCTGATCAAGCCAATTGCCCGCGCACTCTTGCTGCGCGATGCGCTGCGACCCACCGAACATGGTGGATTGATGTTCGGCCCCGAAGCTCGTGCTATCCTCAAGGGCGATACCAGTGTTCAGCTTGTCATACCGCCCAAACGGGAACGCCGTCGCAAACGGGGGCAGCAAGCCAATCCGATCGGAAATCCACTGTTTGAAGCGTTGCGCGCAAAACGTCGGGAACTTGCCGAGGACGCCGGTATGCCGCCCTATGTGATCTTCCACGATTCGACCCTGCGTGAGATGGCCCAGCTCAGACCCGAAACAAGTGACTCGCTGGGCCGCATCACCGGGGTGGGCGCGCGAAAGCTTGAAGCCTATGGCGATGCATTTCTGTCTGTTCTAAGGAATTTTCAGGAGGACAGGGACGATGTTCCGAACGCTCGATGAAACAATCATGGTTGCGCCTCAAATCGGCACCGACGCCGTAGCGGAAGCGGTTGGCCAGGGCGTAACCCTGATCATCAACAATCGCCCTGAAGGCGAATCGGTCGATCAGGTTCCCGGTGCAGAAATCGAGGCCGCAGCGCGGGCGGCAGGAATTGACTATGTCGCAATTCCCATCACCCATTCCGGCTTTTCGGAAGAACAGGTCGCGGCCATGTCAGACGCGCTGGAAGGTGCGACAGGTCGGGTTCTGGCCTATTGTCGCTCGGGAACGCGATCGACCCTGCTTTGGGCGCTGGCGCAATCCGCTCTCGGGGAACGCCCTGAGATACTCGCTGAAAAGGCTGCAAATGCGGGTTATGATCTCGCACCCGTCTCGGCATTGATGGAAATTTTGCGAGCCAAGGCATGAATGCACTGATCCAGCTTGCCCTGTCCCTCGTCGCTGTCTTGTTGATTGCAGCGATTGCCCGATGGA
>JANNLW010000056.1:0-1732 GCA_031397145.1 Sphingomonadales bacterium
ACTTCATCGCGCCCACACTCAAGCGCCGCCAACCCGAAGGCATCGAGGTCGAAGGGTTGCAACGGCTGGAAACCGAACTCGCCGCACTTCCCGCCGATGCGAGCGCCGAGGATATCCAGAACATTGTCTACGAGATCGGCAAGACCGGCGGCTTCGAAAATCTCCGCGACTGGTTCAAGGCGCTCTACGAAACGCTGCTTGGCTCAAGCGCCGGTCCGCGAATGGGGAGCTTCATCGCGCTCTACGGTGTGGAGAATAGTCGCAAGCTGATTGCGGAAGCCCTGGGCTAAATCCGGAATAGATTGCCTGCAGACAGGCCATCGGCTAGAACTGTTCAAATCACTGTCGGGGGGACAGTCATTGGGTTGGCGGATTGCCATTCTGGCACTTTTGCTTGTGTTACGACCGGATGCGGCTTTTGCGGAGCCGCGCGTCGCCCTCATTATCGGCAATGCGCGCTATGACGAGAGTATGGGCCTGCTCGCCAATCCCGTCAGCGATGCCGCACTGGTTAGCGAAACGCTCAAATCGGCGGGCTTTCAGGTCGAACTGGTGACAGATGTCGACCAGACCGCGATGAAGCGCGCCATCCAGAGATTTGGCGAACGCCTCTCAAAGTCGGGCCGCAACGCGACGGGCCTATTTTACTATGCGGGGCACGGGATGCAGACGCGCGGGATCAACTATTTGATTCCGGTGGGTGCGCCGATCAATCGCGAAGCCGATCTTGAACTGGACGCTGTGGCGGTCGACACTGTCCTGTCGCAAATGGAATATTATGGGGCATCGACCAGCATCATCATCCTGGACGCTTGCCGGAACATGCCACTGACGCGCGGGCTGAGATCTGTCATGCGCGGGCTCGCCAAGATGGAGGCGCCTGCCGCGCGCCAGTCCTATATCGCCTATTCAGCGGCACCTGGGCAGACAGCGATCGACGGCGAAAAGGGAAGCAACAGCCCGTTCGCGGCCGCGCTCGCCAACCGGATGAAGGAACCGGGCCTTCCGATCGAACAGATGTTCAAGAAAGTGCGCGGTGATGTCAGGGTCGCGACCGACGGGAAACAGGATCCACAGGATTCTTCGTCGCTGGTGGATGAATTCGTCTTTGTCGTGAACGTATCTGTGACGATTGTGCCGCAAGTGGCGCAATCAGCGAATCCTGCGGGGGTAGCGGGCGTCCAACTGCTCGACTTTGCAAAGGTACCGACTGCTTCGTCGAGCGATATGCGGGTTTCTGCCATACCCTATCTTCACGATGCGCCATACCCGCTAAAGGTTCGTGATGTCCTGCCTGCAGGATCGGAAGTCGTGTTCATGAACAATCGCGCGCTTTACGAAGGACGCGCGGTGATCCCGACGATCAGCCAGAATATCCTGACCCAGATCAACACGGGCAATATCGGGGCGGCGTTCACAATTGTGCTGCCAGAGCCGGCATCGCGGGTGCAATTCCTCGTACCGCGCCTCTTTCCCGACACGCAGAGCGGGGTCACCTTTCCAGCCTGGACGGCAACAGCATTGTCGGCTTCGGGCGAAGCACTCGACATACGCAAGCGTGCGCTGGCCCGGCGGATGGAGGGCGACATTCCCGGCGATTTGATCTCTCTGGACGCTCCGGCGTTCGAAGGCATTGCCGCGATCCGCTTCGAGTCCGACCCGCGCCTCAACGGCCGCGCTTTTGCCGCGTTTAGCGGCATCCTTGTCGAAGGCCTCTGGTTCGTCCCGATCA
>JANNLW010000071.1:0-3035 GCA_031397145.1 Sphingomonadales bacterium
ACTGCGGTAACGGATCATCAACATCACAATCCAAAGCCAAACCGGAATATAGAAGAGCCAGGCGGGCCAGAACTCGAAGAATGAAACCGCGGGCTCATCGCGACCGATTGGAGGCATGCCTGCGCTCGAGACAGGATGGCATCTCATGCTGCCTGTTTCCATGAATCGGCTTGAATGAGATGCACATTGGGCTGGCGGCAAACGCTGTGGGCGAACATTTCGTGGAACAAGGCGCGTTGGACGTTGCTGCCGCCAATCTGCGCCAAATAGGGCCGAATGGCCCCCAATGCTGCTGCTGCTGCGAGATAGTCGCCACGCGCATGCGCAACCAGTCCTCGCGCCAGCCCGGACAGCTGCCCGCTCAATGAATTGAGATCCAAGGCTTCGGCGAGATGATCGGCTGCGAGGTCGTCTCCAGCGCGTGCAAGGGCGTAGAGATAGTGAAGATCCAGAAAGTCGCTGATGCGGTCGTTAGTGCGCCTTTCAACATAAGTGGCAATGTCGCCCCAGCGCCAACCGACCTTCACACCGGCCATTTCGAGCCTTGCCAGCAAGGCAATGGCGTTGATCTGATCCTGACAATGCTCCTTGCGCACGCCCCAAATCCGTTCGTCGAACATGTCGAGCGCTCCGGCGCTATCGCCAAGCTCGAGGGAAAAAAGGGCCATGTGCCACCAGTTGTGGGTCAGCATGAATGAGGAACATCGATCCCAGTCGTTTGCGTGGGCATGCAGGAAAGCACGTCCTTCGACAGGCTGACCCATGGCCGCCAGCGCGTGGGCAGCGGCGTGCTGTGCCCAGGGATCGCGACCAGGCGCAACCTCGATTGCGCGTTGGGCAAAACGAAGTGCGAGATCCGGATTGCCATTCTGCTCGAGTGCGAAGGCATGAAGCCCCAGTGCAAAACCAGCCCTTCCGTCGACCGATGCGGCCATTGCTGACGTTCGCAACATCCCGGCCAAATCGCCGGAGCCAAGCTCGAGGATCTGGCAGAATTTGGCCGCGACAAGATCATGAGGCCAGATTTCGACGATGCTGCGAAACAGGGCGATTGCGCGCTGCTCGTCACCGTTGCTCCAGGCCGAAATGGCATTGACGGTTTTGCGCTCGCGTTCGCCTGTGATTGGCGCAAAAAGCCTTGCAGCCGCAATATGCGGAGCGGCTTGCATTTGTCCTTCGCGCGTCATCGCTGTCAGATGAAGAGCGGCAGCATAGGCATGACCAAGCGCGCATTCAGGGTCGGCCGCGAGCGCTTCGAATATGATGCGGCAATTACTGCCATGACTGAGGAGTTCGTCTGCGAAATTCTCGATTGCTTCAATGGCAGGCCCGGATCGCGTTGCGACAGTCAGGCGTTGATAGTTTGCTTCCATCAATGATCTCCTCTCGTACTGGTTATTTTCAGCTGGCCAAGGCCCGACGTCGGATGGCAAAACTTGCAAGGATGACCATCACGCAGAGTGGCAGAATGGATGTCACCAACTGTTCGGCGCCCGCAGAACCGGCCCTTCGCGCGGTTTCAAACAGGGCGGCAGTCCAGATCGGGGTGGTCAGCGCGATGATTGCAATGACCGCCGAAGCCGGCGCGCGGACAAACCCGCTGGCCGTGAAAACGGGCAGGCGCGTGCCGGGCAGGAAGCGCGCTGCAAAAACCAGCCATAATGTATGATCCCTGACCCAGCCTTCGGCGCGGGAGACATCCGTGCGCATGCGCAAGCGCTTTCCCAATCGCGTGTGCGCGCCCCAGCGACCGATCATGAAGAGCGCTATATCTCCCAATGCCGTCCCGAGGATGACACCGGACAATGCGGCAATCGAAGAAGCGCCCAACTGTCCAACCAGAACGCCGGCCGCGATTGTCGCGATGTCCTCAGCGACAAATGTCGCGCCGAAGAGGATGACGGCCAGCAAGAGCGGATTGTCGGCAACCGTCAACAAGACTGGAAATACCGTGTCGGACATCGCTTCAGGCCTCCTTGCGAATCTGCGAGATCAGCCCAGCAATCGTGTCACGGCCGAGCCAAAGCAGCGCAGCCGATGCGAGCCAGACGCCGCAGGCAAGTGCAAAGAGTTCACCGCCATCATGCGTTCCGTCGGCATTGAGCACCGAAACACCAAGGGGCGTGAACAAGTGGAAGAAGATGGCACCGGAGATGACTCCCATCGCCATGGCAGCTCCGAAGACGCGTAAGGTGCGGAAGCGGTCCGTCAGGCCGGCGAGCAGCAGAATGGAGGCAATCAGTTCCCCTGTTCCAACCACATATTGGGAAAAAATCCCCTGATGCGAAAACAACCCCGACCAGCCGAGTGAAGTTCCCCAGATCTCAAGAGTCCCGAAAATATACTGGGTTTCTGGCGAATCCGTGAATTTGAAGAAAAGCGACTGGATGAAAACAAACGCAATATAAAGCGTCAAACCAACGGGTAAAATCCGGCGCAGCATGTCCTTCTCCTTCGAATTGTCTTTCGATGGACATGTCTGGCTTGATCGGTTCGCTGATTGAAATGCCATGATGGCATGGTGTCGATGCATTTAGCGAAGGCAGTTTGTGGGCGGTCCAAAGATCGAATCTGGCTTTGCGAGCATAGGGAACATGGCGCTTGAGGATGTCTGTGCCGGTCACAACCGACTTTCGTCCCAAACTCCGGCAACTACTCA
This sequence comes from Sphingomonadales bacterium, assembly GCA_031397145.1. Lineage (GTDB taxonomy): Bacteria > Pseudomonadota > Alphaproteobacteria > Sphingomonadales > Sphingomonadaceae > Aquisediminimonas. The sequence continues at coordinate 2,660 of JANNLW010000071.1, forward strand.
CCAAATTTTCAATCGACGGCTTAGTAGGCTTTTAGCCAGTCCGAAGTAAACAGGCGGAATTTATTGGCTAGCATTGGATGCAACGTCGCCAAGAGGCTCGCACCGGCTACGTCCGCTTTCGGGAAGCGAGCCCTGATCGCGGAACGGCAGCAATGTTAGCGGCAGCTGCCCCGGCGGACTTCTCTTCCTCTATGTCTGCTTTTCCCAAGTTCGCGCATAAAACCGGACGTTCCGGACTCCACAACTTTCCGGACATTCCACATCGCGAATTATGCGATGTCCGCTTCCGACCCAATTGTGTTGAAAAACTCCAAGTGGCGTTTTGGCGAGTAATTTTCGAACGCGCGAGCATCTGCTCTCGCAACGAAGGTTCACG
>JANNLW010000087.1:0-1704 GCA_031397145.1 Sphingomonadales bacterium
AATCGAGCCAAGCTTAGCAAGACGCTTGATGAGTTCATCGAATGGAGACAAGAGCGCAGCCTGCCTTGCTCCAGCAGCCACCCCGAGTATGAGCGCCCTGACCAACCGACGACGGCAGTTCAGCGGCGCTCGTATCAGTGATGTATATCTATTGCCAAGACCGTTACATGCGGGTAGTGCATGTGCAACAGAAGCCGATAAAATATCAATGATTTCAGTGGATTAGAGGTCAGCGGTTCGATCCCGCTAGGCTCCACCAGTTTCGGTTATGGCCATGCCCCCGGCATCGCCAAATCGAAACTCCGTCGGAGGTAATCCGGCCTATCAGCCCAGATCCGCCTTCACGAAGTCCGCACAGCGCTCACCGATCATGATGCTTGGTGCGTTCGTATTTCCCGAAACAAGGCGCGGCATCACCGACGCGTCGGCGACATAGAGGCCCTCGACCCCGCGCACGCGAAGCTTGGGATCGCATACGGCATCCGCATCCGATCCCATCCGCGCCGTGCCGACCGGGTGATAGACCGTGTCCGACCGGTTGCGGATCATCTGTTCGAGCGCGGCATCATCATCGAGCGGGGTTGCGTGGCGGTCCTTGCCGCCATGTTTTGCAAGCGCAGGCGCCGTGAGGATGCGGTGGAGCAGGCGGACGCCCGCCTTCATCACGGCCATGTCCCGATCATCGGTCAGGAAGCCCGGATCGATCAGTGGCGCTACCGCCGGATCGGCGCTCGCCAGCCGAACCGTGCCCCGGCTTTGCGGGCGCAGGACGCAGACATGGCCCGAAAAGCCCACCTCCTTGACCGTTTCGAGCCCGTGATTTTCGAGGATTGCGGGGACGAAATGGAGCTGGAGGTCAGGAACGGCAACACTTGGTGACGATTTGGCGAACCCGCCGGCTTCGGCATAGTTGGTCGTCATCGGCCCCGTGCGCGTACGGATCCATTGCCAGAGAGCCCCAGCCGTCCTGAAAATCGTCTTCAGATTGGTGCCGCTGAATACGTCTCCGCCAGTCTCGAACCCCGCGACATAATCGATATGGTCCTGCAAATTGCTGCCCACGGCCGGGCGATCGACCACGACCGGGATGCCATGCGCCTGCAAATGATCGGCAGGACCAATGCCGGACAGCATCAGCGTCTGCGCGGTGCCGAAAACGCCGCCTGCCAGCACGACAGCGCGACGGGCGCGGATCGTGCGTCGTTTGCGCCCCTGTTTCATCACCACGCCAACGGCGTGGCCATTTTCGATGATGACTTTCTCGACCAGCGCGCCGGTTTCGACATGAAGCCGCCCGGCATCGCGGTTCGCCTCGACATAGGCGCGGGCCGATGTCCAGCGTTCGCCCTTGCGCTGCGTGACCTGATAAAGCCCGACGCCTTCGAATTGCGCGCCGTTGAAATCATCGTTGCGCGCAAGCTGGAGCGAGGCGCCCGCTTCGACGAAATCGAGGCTTCCGGCGTTCGGGCAGTTCAGGTCGCTGACCGTCAAGGGGCCATCGGCGCCGTGATAATCATCGCCACCGCGCGTATTGCCTTCGGCGCGTTTGAACCAGGGCAGCACATCCTTGTAGGCCCAGCCGTCACAGCCAAGCGCCGCCCAATTGTCATAATCCCAGGCACAGCCCCGGATATAGACCATTGCATTGATCGCGGACGACCCACCGAGCCCGCGCCCGCGCGGCTGATAGCCGTTGCGGCCGTT
>JANNLW010000088.1:0-3921 GCA_031397145.1 Sphingomonadales bacterium
AACTATATGTATGTATGTAAACTATGTATGTATGTACTTACGTACGTACTTATACATACATGCATACATTATGTGTATATAATTATTATTATTTTGAATTATTTCTTGTTGTACTTCTCTTGATTTTTAATATTTGTATAACAAGTTTTATAACAACTTTTTGCAAAGAAATCTCTGCACAGAAAAAAAAGTTTAAAAAAAAAGTTATAAAATTGTAACATGTTAGTGTTTGATTGTACGCACACAGCGTTCAGAACGTGACTGACCAGATCTACGCCGTCATCAAAGAAATGGCACCCGACTCTGGTGCGCGCACCATCAAGATCAACGACGTGCGTGAACTGTGCACCGCCAAACAGCATGGCAAAGCGCTGCTGCCGCCAATTCAGATGAATCGGCTGGCGCGTGATCCATGCATAGACGAACATGACCGCGCCGGCGACAAGGAAGCGGTATGTCACCGACCATGTTGCCGGCACAATGCCCAGTTGTCCCAGGATCACAAACCAGGTGGTGCCCCAGATCAAGGTGCAGATCCAGAAGGGAACTTGCACCTTGAGACTCAGCATTGGATGGGTGGTGGCTGCGCTCACAGGGCTGAGATCGCCGCCGCCAATGCAGAAACCTCAGTTTCCGGCTGATCCCAGGACGTGACCAGCCGAATTTCTCCCGGCGCCCAATCATAAAAATCAAAGCCCCGGGCCCGGAGCGAGGCAGCATCTGCCGCAGTCATTCGAATGAATACCTCGTTCGCTTCCACCGGATAGACCAGTCGTCCGGCAGATGCAGCCGCGAGTCTTTGCGCTGCATCATTCGCCGCCCGTGCGTTTTCCAGCCATAGATCGTCCTCGAGCATCGCTATCAATTGCGCGGCGAGATAGCGTCCCTTGGACAGGAGATGCCCTCCCCTCTTCCGGCGATAGCGTGTTGCTTCAACAAGTTCTGGTTTGAAAAAGACAAGCGCTTCGGCGCTCATTCCGCCATTCTTGACGAATCCGAAACTCAAAGCATCGACACCGGCCCGCCATGTCAGATCTGCAGGAGAGGCTTTGGTCGAGACCACGGCATTGGCAAAACGAGCGCCGTCCATATGCAGGCCAAGCCCAAGCTGCCGTGCTGTTTCTCCGATGTCGCCCACTTCATCGGAACTATACGTCAGGCCATATTCAGTGGCGTTCGTGATCGAAACCACGTGGGGCTGGGCCTGGTGGACATCCTTTCGAACCGATCCTGCAATGGAGCGAATGGTGGAGGGGCTGAGTTTTGCTCCCTCCCCTTCGCCAAGCAGGAGCTTTGCACCGTGAGTATAGAATTCAGGCGCACCGCATTCATCAATCTGGATATGTGCGTCCTTGTGGCAAATCACGCTTCCATGGGGCGGGCACAGACTCGCCAGAGCGAGAGCATTGGCTGCCGTCCCGGTGGAGATCCACAGCGCAGAGACTTCGCATTCAAACACGGCCGAAAAGCTCGAATCCAGCGACTGGCTCAGGGCATCACCATCATAGGCTGTGTCAACATGATTGGCCTTGGTAAGCGCAGCGATAACATTCGGATGGACCGAAGCCGCGTTGTCTGAGAAAAATCGCATGCCAATCCCATGGGCGGTGACGGGTTTTTCGTCAATATTCCCGTCAATTTGCGAGTAGACAAAACGTAAGATTAGCCAGGCTGCACCCGGATCATCGCAAAGGGAGTTCGGGCAGGGCCAGTCGAACTGGTTGGATAATGGTAGAGTTCCGCAACCCGCAATCGCATCATCTTGCCATCAACATAGCCAACCACGATGTCATCGGTCCGAGGGAGGTGGGCAAAACCCTGCTCGCCACAATCCCTTTCGTCAGCCCCTTCACCTATCACCATTCGCAAGTTGATCATCGAGTCCATCTTTCCCTGACTAGCCAACAGGAAAGGAAACGTCCTCGATCGCGGATGATTTACTTTGCAATTAGTCGAGGCAATCCGGAAGGCGCATGATCGGGCATCCATCGGAATTTCCGATCAAGTGTTACCGGTAATTCAGGCTGGCAAATTTGGTCGCGCGCACGCCATGTTCAACCTCGATCGCCATACAAGAATGACCCGACCCTTCTGGACGAAATTAAGGACACCCACATGTTTGCCGTTAATATGGAAGCAGGTTTCAGATACGAGTTATAATGCACGTTCCTGACGCAAGGGATAAATGATGTCAAAAGGAGCTCATCAAAGTGCTCGCCAGGCGAGTCTGGCAAACCTGGAGTCAATTCGACTGCAGGCCAGCACCTTTCTCGCTCTTCTCGACGAATCGGAGCTCCTTGACGCAGCTGCGCTCATGTCTTCAACGATCGATGCGATCGACGCCCATATTCGGCGCTTGCCGACCGATCGGACGTCCGAGATCAAACTCCAGGATTGACTGCGACTTCGAAAATGTACGATTTTCGCCTATAATAAACAACGCTCCCGCCGTTTCATCGTTTGCTGTTTGCATATCTATAACCGGTCGGCACAAGGGAGCGAATGAAGATGTTTCAGGAAAAGATAGTGGCAAGTGTCGATGAGACTGCTGACCGGAGAGCAGCGAAACGTCACGTCTCTGTCTTCCTGTTGGCGAAATTGACAATGGGATCGCGTCAGGCACTCGGACGGGTTCTCAATCTTTCGCAAACCGGCGCAAAAATAGAAACCAGCCTGTCAGTGAAATCCGGAGACACTCTTACACTGGAAATTCGATCGGACATCAAGGCCGCCGGAAAGGTGCGATGGGCGCGCGACGGTGCCGTGGGTGTGGAGTTCGATCATCCTGTCGATGTCGGTCGATTCCTCTCACGCCAGCAAGCAAGGCTCGGGCGGGTAAAGCCCCGCGCTCCCCGATATGTATGTGACGCCGAAGCCACGGTGAACGCCGATACCGAAACCAGCGTTTTCAAGGTTCGCGACGTCTCCCTGTCCGGAGCCGGATTGGCAGGCGAATTACCGCTTCGTCCGGACGATGAAGTTCTGGTCACAATATTCGGGCTCAAGCCGCGTCGTGCCAAGGTCATCTGGGCAAATGCAGACGGGGTTGGGATAACATTCCTGAAGCCTCTCGACTTTCGCGATTTCGAATCCTGGCTGTCGCGGACAAGTTCGGCTTTGAGCACCTAATTCTATCCAAACATGGCCCCCGAAGCATCGAATAAGCGCCGTTGGAGAATCCCCTGATATTGCTCGCCTTCCGGAAATCACGCGCGGTGCGGCCTGCCTGATGGTCGAGCGCTGAGCCTGACGATCCGGCGTACCGATTACTTTTGCCTATTCGCTCTGCAAGACCTTCAAGGCGCGTCGCGTTCGGCGCCACCAAACCAGGCCAGCAATTGCCGCTACAAGCAATGCTGCCGCCGGCCAAAGCTTCAACAGCCGCGGAAAAAGCAATTCTTGAAGCGCGTTGGACTGTGCTTGTTGGAGCGCCTGATAGCCTTTGGGCATTGGCAGTACGTGATTGTTTCTTGCATAGGTCTCATAGTCTGCCTTCATCTCGTCGAACCGATCAGGCTCTGTCGCTGCAAGGTTATTTGCTTCGCCTGGATCGGTCATGATGTTGTAGAGCCCCCAGCGTGCGTTTCCATAGGGAGGAAGGTTTCTGACCAGCTTGTAGTCCCCTTTGAATAGCACCGAATTTCCGGCCAGCTCATAGCCAAGAGGCTCATTTGCAGGATGCGCGATTGAATCGGAGCCTGTAAGGAGCGGGACCAGGCTTCGACCAATCATTGGCTCAACCGCCCGCCCGCCGAAGCTGCCATTCTGGGCGACCACTTGCGACATCGCAAGCAATGTTGGCGCCACATCCGTTACATGGGCAAAACCACTGGCTATCTGCCCACCAGCAATCGCCGGATTGCCAGGCCATGCGATGATCAGAGGAACGCGCAGTCCCCCCTCGCTGGCACTGAACTTGTA
>JANNLW010000098.1:0-2683 GCA_031397145.1 Sphingomonadales bacterium
ATCCCTTCACCACCTTGCGGCCGCAGCTTGGCGTCGTCAGCCATCGCGGCGGGGAGTTCGTTGTCGCTGATATTCCGGGCTTGATTGAAGGGGCTGCAGACGGTGCGGGAGTTGGAGACCGTTTTCTGGGTCATATCGAGCGCTGCAAGGTCTTGCTCCACCTGGTTGATGCGACTGGTGATGACCCGGTCGGCGCCTGGCGCATAGTGCGCGGCGAACTGGACGCCTATGGTAGCGGGTTGATCGACAAGACCGAGGTGATCGGTCTCAACAAGGTCGATGCGCTCGATCCGGCCGATGTAAAAAGGCTCGCGGCAAAGCTCAAGCGCGCCTCCAAGGCCGAAATCTTTCCGATGTCTGGCGCCAGTGGAGAAGGTATTGAGGCCGTACTGGACCGGTTGGCGGATGCCATTGGTATGAAGGCGACTGCGCCAGAGGCCGTAGAGGAAAAACCGTGGTCACCCGTCTAAAGCGCTGGGAGTCTGCCAAACAGCGTGTGAGCGCGGAGGGGCAGGTTTCAAATGCCTGATTTCGCACGCCTTGTCGTCAAGGTTGGCTCGGCATTGTTGGTCGACAAGGATGGCAATGTCCGCCGCGCCTGGCTTGAGACACTGGTTGCCGACATTGCCGCGCGGATCGCTGACGGTCAGCAGATCGTGATCGTCTCGTCAGGTGCGATTGCGCTTGGCGCCCGGCGACTGAAGCTGCCGAAAGGGGGCCGCGCAAGCCTTGAGGATGCGCAGGCGGCCGCTGCGACCGGCCAGATTGCGCTCTCCCAATGCTGGGCAGAACTACTCGGAGGCCATGGGCTGACAGCCGCGCAAATGCTCGTGACACTTGACGATCTTGAGGACAGGCGACGCTACCTCAATGCGTCGGCAACGCTTGACCGCTTGATTGGACTGGGTGTCGTGCCGGTCATCAACGAGAATGATTCGGTCGCGACGGCGGAAATCCGGTTTGGCGACAATGACCGACTGGCGGCGCGCATTGCGCAAGCGGCCGGGGCGCAGGGCGTTGTGCTTTTGTCCGATGTCGACGGACTCTATACGGCCGATCCGGCGCGGGACAGCAACGCAGCGCGGCTGGATCGGGTCGAAAAGATCGATGCCCGGATTGTCGCAATGGCCGGAATCGGTACCTCTTCGGGCATGGGTTCGGGCGGTATGGCCTCCAAGATAGAAGCCGCGCAGATCGCGGGTAGTGCCGGCGTAGATCTTGTCATTGTTTCGGGTCAGCACGATCATCCACTGGTTCGCCTTGCAAAGGGCGGATGCGGGACAGTCTTTGTCGCCGATCGGGCGACGCGGGCCAAGAAGGCCTGGCTGGCGGGCCGTCTTACCGTCAAGGGGACGGTTCATGTCGATGCCGGAGCCGTAAAGGCGCTGAAGAGCGGCGCGAGCCTGCTTCCGGCCGGCGCCAAATCGATTGAGGGTGGGTTTGCACGCGGCGACGTTTTGGCAATTGTTGGGCCCGAAGGCACAACCATCGGTCGAGGACTGGCGGAATATGACAGCAAGGACGCGCTTCGCATCGCTGGCAAGAGGAGCGATGCGCTGGCCGCGATTCTTGGTTACGCCCCACGCGCTGCGCTGATCCACCGCGACCATATGGTGATGCTGTGAGCGCTATCACCCTCGCCATGACTGGCGGCACCGGCTTTGTCGGTAAAACCCTGATCCGGCTTGCCACCGCACAAGGCTTGCGCGTTCGCGCACTCGCACGCTCGCCCCAATCGCCACAAGACGGTGTCGAGTGGATCCCGGGCGCGCTCGACCAGCCTGACGCGTTGCAGAGCTTGATGCGCGGAAGCGATGCCGCAATTCATGTGGCGGGCGTGGTGAATGCGCCCGACCGTGCCGAATTTGAAGCCGGAAATGTCGGCGGAACGCTTGCGATGGTCGAAGCCGCACATCGCGCAGGCATCCAGCGCTTCATCCATGTGTCATCTCTCTCGGCACGCGAACCCGACCTGTCCAGCTATGGCTGGTCAAAGGCAAAAGCCGAATTGATCGTCCAGGCGAGCGGTCTCGATTGGACGATCGTCCGCCCGCCCTGGATTTATGGGCCAGACGATCATGACACGCTTGACCTGTTCAAGATGGCGCGTCGCGGCTTCATCCTGCTCCCGCCGGAAGGAAAGATTTCTGTCATCGAAGTGGGCGATCTTGCGCGGCTCCTCCTTGCAATCATTCCAAACGACGAGGCACGGGCACAAATCTACGAAGCTGATGATGGCAAGGACCGTGGCTGGACCCACACCGGTTTCGGGCGGGCGATCGGCTGGGCCGTTGGGCGCCGAGTGACGACATTTTCCGCACCCGCGCCCATCCTCAATATCGCAGCGCGGTTGGACAGATTAGCCCGCGGCTCAGGCGCAAAACTGACTGCGGATCGGGTGAATTATTTTTGCCATTCCGATTGGGTGATCGATCCGGACAAGCGTCCGCCCTCCGCGCTCTGGCAACCGCAGGTGAGCACGCATGACGGGCTCAAGGCAACCGCGCAGGCCTATCGCGATGCTGGTTGGCTCAAACGCTAGGCCTGCGCGCAAAGATCACGCCCATCCACGGCGCCCATCGCTGCCAACCTCCGTTGAGCGAGAACCATTCCCAAGTCGCGGTTGCCGTAAGGCTCGCTGCAACAAGCAGGCCAAGTGTCAGGGATTCCATGCCAAAGATCG
>JANNLW010000107.1:0-1099 GCA_031397145.1 Sphingomonadales bacterium
GGCTCGACGAACCGACCGAACCGCGCCGTCAGGGCGAGCCCAGCACGGTGGAAATGCTCGAGGCGTTGTCCGACTGGCTGGAAGATGATATCAAACCACGGGCTGAAGGCCGCGACCGGTTCATGACCGCGGTTGAGCTTAACGCGCTTGGCATGCTCCAGCGCGAGGCGCGCGAGCCATCGAGCGTCCACGACAAGGCACTGGCGGACGACCTCCTCGCTGGCCGCAAGACGCTCGCCACACCGGGGCTGCTGGCCAAGCTCAAAAAGGCGGCGCTGGCGAAACTGGCGGCGGACCAGCCCAAATATTCGGCGCTTGCTGCTGCAATGAACAAATGGAGTGCGTGAACGATGCTGTTTGAAATTCCGTCACAAATTACTGCCTATCTTGCTGAACTCGACGCCTTCATCGAGCGCGAGATCAAGCCTATCGAGCAGCGCGACGACAATATCCGCTTCTTCGATCACCGCCGCGAAGATGCGCGCACCGATTGGGAGCGTGAGGGCTTGCCCAATGAGGAATGGTGGGCGCTGCTGGGCGAAATGCGGCGCGTGGCCGATGCGGCCGGACATTACCGCTATGCCATCCCGGAAGAGTTTGGCGGCATGAATGGCTCCAACCTGTCAATGGCCGTGATCCGCCATCATCTGGCGCACAAGGGCCTTGGCCTGCACAATGATCTGCAGAATGAGAGCAGCATTGTCGGCAATCTCGTCCAGGTGCTGATGCTTCGCGATTTTGGCACCGAGCAGCAGAAGCGGGATTTCATTCCGCTGATGCTCGAAGGGAAAATGGGTTGGGCATTTGGCCTGACCGAGGAGCATCATGGCAGCGACGCGACGCATATGGATACCCGCGCCGTTCCCGAAGTGCGTGACGGCGTTGCCGGATACCGGATCGATGGCAACAAGATGTGGATCACGGGCGTCCACAAAACGTCGCATGTCATGACCTTCGCCCGGACCAATGGAGAGGATGGCAAGGCGCGCGGCATTACCTGTCTCGTCGTGCCGTGCGACGCACCCGGCTTCGAGATCGGCCAATATATGTGGACATTCAACATGCCGACCGACCACGCCAAGATCCGCTATAACGGCGT
>JANNLW010000119.1:0-17845 GCA_031397145.1 Sphingomonadales bacterium
AGCGCCTGGCCCATCGTCTCGATCCGCTTGATACCGTTGCGTTCGAACACCGCAGCCAGTTCGCGCTGGGTTGCCTCAAGTCCGGCGATCAACCCCTTGGACGCTTCATCGGCGCGCATTGCTTCGGGTATCACATCAAGTGCACGGGCAAGATTGTCCGCCACAGACAGGATGTCCCTGGCAAAGCCCGTTGCGGCATAGGCACGTGCATCCTGCGCATCTTTTTCAAGGCGGCGGCGCACATTCTGCATTTCAGCCTGGGCATAAAGGATCTGCTGGCGCGCCTCTTCAAGCTCTTCCAGCAATGCACCCAGCGGATCGGCCTCCGGATCCGGCACGGCAGGCGCGCCTTCGGCAATCATTTCGTCTTCGGCCTGCAATTCTTCTTCAGTCATTTATACATCAATCTCGATAAGGTCTGTGCGGTGAAATCAACCATGGGAACGACGCGGGCATAATTCAAGCGGGTCGGGCCAATCACCCCCACCACGCCAACCACCTGCCCATCCCGTCCGTGATAGGGCGCGGCGATAACCGAAGAGCCCGACAATGCGAAGAGTTTGTTTTCCGCACCGATGAAGACCTTGGTTGCAGCACCCTCCTGCGCACTCTCCAAAAGCCGCGCAATTTCCTCCTTGCCTTCAATCTCGTCGAGCAGCAGGCGAACCCGATCAAGATTGGCGGCCGCTTGCGCATCGATCAGGTTCGCTGCACCGCGCACGATCAGCACCGGGCGGTGGGCGTTGTCACGCGCCCAATCGGCCAGACCCTTGACGATCAGGTCGTGGGACGCCGCATCAAGCGCCGCCCGTTCCTGCCCAATCTGTCGAGCAATGACCGCCGAAGCCTCGGCAAGCGTCAATCCCGCAAGCGTTGCTGTCATGTAGTTTCCGGCTTCGGTCAAAGCGGATGCAGTCATCCCGCGCGGCAGATCAATGACCCGATTCTCGACCGACCCATCATCCCCGACCAAGATTGCGAGTGCCTGTTCGGATGAAAGAGGCGCAAAGGCGAATTGCTTCAACCGCGGCGCGCGCGTTGGCACAAGAACCAGCCCTGCGCAGGCCGAAAGACCTGACAAGGCTGACGTCGCAGCCGTCAATGCCTCTTCGATTGGTCCCGAATGGGTCAGCCTCGATTCGATCGCCGCACGCTCATCCGCGGTTGGCTCTGCGGCCTGCATCATGCCGTCAACAAAAAGCCGCAAGCCGCTTTCAGTGGGCATCCGTCCCGCCGAAGTATGTGGCGCAGCAAGCAGTCCAAGCTCTTCAAGATCCTGCATCACGTTTCGGATCGACGCAGGGGACAAGTTCATTGCGGCAAGTTTTGAAATCGTCCGCGAACCGACCGGCGCACCAGAGCCAAGATAGGATTCGACCACCACGCGAAAAACGTCTCGCGCGCGGTCAGTCAATTCATGGACGGGCGCGGTCATCGTGCAGGATGTAGGGCATCCGCCCGCTCATCTCAACGGCCATCAAAAGGCAACTCTATTGAGGCGCCTCAGCCTGCAAGGCCTGCACTTCGGCAAAGGATTTGAAATCGATCAGTTCGATCAGGAAGACCAGAGTCGAGTTTGCAGGAATGGGGCCCGTAACCTTGTCCCCATAGCCGAGCACGGGCGGGATGCACAGTTTGTAGCTGCCCCCCCGCTGCATGAGCTTCAGCCCTTCGGCAAAGCCCGGGATAACTCGACTGACCGGAACTGGCGCCGGCCCGGCATCGTCAAAAGAAGCGCCGGTTGCTGCCAGGAAACCCTTGTAGTTGATGAGCGCGATATCGCTATCAGTCGGCTTTTCGCCCATGCCCGCCTTCAGGATCGTATAGCCTAACCCAGTTGCACTGCGGGTCGTGCATTGACGGTCCGCCAGCCCGAGCGGCTCGGGGGCCTTCTTGATATCGAGCAGTGCCACTTCGAAAACCAGATCGGCATTGGCGGGAATTGAGCCCGCACCGGTGGCGCCATAGCCCAGCGCAGCCGGTATGCAGATCCGGATATTCCCGCCAACCTTCAATAGCTTCAGACCTTCGGCAAAGCCGGGAATGACTTGGGTGACGCCGAAATCGGCTCGTTCCGATTGGTCAAAGGTCGTACCGTCGATAGCCAGCATGCCCGCGTATTTTACGCTGACTGTATCGGAATCGCGCGGTGCTGCGCCTGTTCCTGCGTTCAATATGGTAAAGCCCAAACCAGACGCCGTCTTAAGCGCGCACTGTCCCGCAACCTTCGATTCTTGAGGCGCAGCAAGCACCGAAACGGGTGGCAGGGATGTCAGAAGGCCGGCCAGAAAAAGAATCGCCGGCCGCGATTTGAACTTGATCGATGCATATTTCATGCCCGCGCGCCTAGCCAAGCCAGGCGCGATCGGCAATCACAGATGTCGCGATTGGCTATTTCCGGCGCGCAAGCCAGACAATGACGGCACCGCCGAGCGCAAGGAACATGCCGTTCCAACTCCATTGCGGGACGCCGATCATGAAGCTGTCGGCGGGCCACCGAATGATGTTCAGCCCCTGCCCAATCCACAAGCCACCCATCAGCAGCATCAAAACGCCCAGCACCTGGGCCACGACCTTCAGGAATCCCATTGTCTTTCCTCTCCTCTTTGGGGGCTGGTGATATCGGCCCCTCACGTATAGATGCGCCCAAACACTCACAAAGGACAAGCATAATGCGCCCATCCGGACGCGCGCCAGACCAGATGCGCGCCATATCAATCGAGCCCGCATTCACCAAGCATGCCGAAGGCTCATGCCTTGTGAGCTTTGGCGACACGCGCGTGCTTGTGACAGCGAGCGTTGAGGAACGCGTGCCGCCCTTCATGCGCGGCAAAGGCGAAGGGTGGGTCACTGCTGAATATGGCATGTTGCCGCGCGCCACGCATACGCGGGGCAACCGCGAGGCAGCGCGCGGCAAGCAGTCGGGACGAACGCAGGAGATCCAGCGCCTGATTGGGCGCTCACTGCGAGCGGTCGTCAACCTCAAAGCCTTGGGTGAACGACAGATTACGCTCGATTGCGACGTGATCCAGGCCGATGGAGGAACGAGAACGGCCGCGATCTCCGGCGCTTGGGTGGCGCTGCGGCTCGCGGTCGACAAGCTGATCACAGAGGGCAAGATCGAAGGCGATCCTGTTGAGCAGCAGGTAGCCGCAATCAGTTGCGGAATTTACAGGGGCACACCCGTGCTCGACCTCGACTATGATGAAGATTCAAACGCAGGCGCCGATGCCAATTTCGTGCTGCTCTCAAATGGCAATATTGCAGAGGCACAGGCGACGGCGGAAGGAGAAACCTATGACGAGGAGGCTCTGCTCCGCCTGCTCCGCCTCGCACGTATCGGCTGCAAATCGGTCTTCGAGGCCCAGCTGAAAGCGGTTGGCCGCTAGTGCGAAAGCTCCAGCCCGGAAAGCTGGTCATCGCCTCGCACAACCAGGGCAAGGTGCGCGAAATCCGGGCGTTGCTCGCACCTTACGGGATCGAGCCAGTTTCGGCGGGCGATCTTGGTCTGCCGGAACCAGAGGAAACCGGCGCGACCTTTGCCGAAAACGCGCTGATCAAGGCACGTGCAAGCGCCGAAGGGTCAGGCTTGATTGCGCTCGCTGACGATAGCGGACTTTGCGTCACCGCGCTCGGTGGCGATCCGGGAGTCTACACTGCGGACTGGGCCGAAACACCCAATGGCCGTGACTGGGATCATGCCATGGACAAAGTGGAAACCAAGCTGAAGGCGATGGGGCCGGACGTCGATCGCTCGGCAGAGTTCGTGTGCACATTGGCATTGTGCTGGCCGGATGGCGAGACAGCGCTGTTTGAAGGTTCGGTTGCAGGCACCCTGACTTGGCCGCCGCGCGGAAAACTTGGCTTTGGTTATGACCCTGTTTTTGTGCCCAATGGTCATGAAATGAGTTTTGCCGAAATTTCACCCGAGGCCAAACACGCAATCAGCCACAGAGCCGATGCCTTTGCCAAACTTGTCGCAGCGGTCTTTTAGACGTGAGCGAACCGCTCGCTCTCTATGTTCATTGGCCATTTTGTGTTTCGAAATGCCCCTATTGCGACTTTAATAGCCATGTCCGCGAGACCATAGACCAGAACGCCTGGCGCGATGCGTTGCTGAAGGATCTGGCACACGAAGCAACATTGCTGGCTGGCCGGCCGATTGGATCAATCTTCTTTGGCGGCGGCACGCCGTCGTTGATGCCGCCTCAGACAGTTGCTGCGCTGATCGAGGCAGCCGAGAGACATTGGGGGTTTACCCCGGATATCGAGATCACACTCGAAGCCAACCCCTCTTCGGTCGAAACTGCACGTTTTGACAGCTTGGCCTCGGCAGGCGTCAATCGCATTTCGCTTGGCCTTCAATCGCTTGCCGATGATGCGTTGGCCTTCCTCGGTCGGGCACATGATGTCGAAGAAGGGCTGGTCGCGCTCGACACGGCCCAACGGCATTTTGCCCGCGTGAGTTTTGATTTGATCTATGCCCGGCCGGATCAATCTCTCGAAAGCTGGCGGCGCGAACTCGCACGTGCCCTTTCTTTTGGCACCGAGCACATTTCGCTCTATCAATTGACGATTGAGCCCGGCACCCGCTTTGCCACTTTGGTCGCGCAAGGGCAGCTAATGCCAACCGATCCGGATCATGGCGCCGACCTGTTCGAGCTGACCCGAGAAATGACAGCAGCGGCAGGGCGTCCGGCCTATGAAATTTCCAACCACGCCCGCCCCGGATGCGAAAGCCATCATAATCTGACCTATTGGCGATATGGCGACTATGCCGGGATCGGGCCGGGCGCGCATGGCCGACGAGGCGGGCTGGCGACAGTGCGTCACAAAAAGCCTGAAAACTGGCTCTCAGCGACCAAACGTAATGGCCACGGACTGCAAACGGAGGACAAGCTTCTGCCCGCCGACCGCGCCCGCGAAGCGCTGCTTATGGGATTGCGACTTGCGGAAGGCGTAGACCTTGTTCGCATTGCCGGGCGGTGCAAGGTCGGTGAAGATACGCTGATCGACGTGCGAAAGGCAAAGACGCTTGAAGAGCATAAACTGATCCGCATCACCAGCAGTCGGTTGACTGTTACAGACAAGGGCATGCCCGTGCTCGACAGAATCCTGGCCGAGTTGGTGGCAATCTGACCGGTTGATCGTTTGGTGGCTGGAGATTTTCAAAACTGGCTGATAGGGGACACGCCCATGAAAAAGCTTCGCAAAGCAGTCTTCCCCGTCGGGGGTCTCGGCACTCGCTTCTTGCCGGCCACCAAGGCCATGCCCAAGGAAATGCTGACAGTCGTGGACAAGCCGTTGATCCAGTATGCGATCGACGAGGCGCGCGAGGCAGGTATCGAGCAGATGATATTCGTTACCGGGCGGGGAAAATCGGCCATCGAAGATCATTTCGACATTTCCTACGAGCTTGAGACGACGATGGCCGGACGTGGAAAGTCGCTGGAGGCCATTGACGGGACGCGCTTCAGGCCGGGCGAAGTCATTTATGTCCGCCAGCAGGAGCCGATTGGGCTTGGTCATGCGATCTGGTGTGCGCGTCACATTGTCGGTGACGAACCCTTTGCCGTCTTCCTCCCCGATGAACTGATGGCAGGCAGCCCCGGCTGCATGAAACAGATGGTTGAGGCTTATGAACGGGTCGGTGGAAACATTGTCTGTGGCTATGAAGTGCCAGACAGCGAAACGCACAAATATGGCGTCATTACACCGGGAAAAATCGACGGAAAGCTGGTCGAGGTGAAGGCGTTGGTGGAAAAGCCTGCGCCAGGCACTGCGCCGTCAAATCTCATGATACCGGGACGGTATATCCTTCAGCCGGAAGTCATGCGCGTGCTGGAAGGACAGGCGCGCGGAGCAGGCAATGAAATCCAGCTTACCGATGCCATGGCCCAAATGATTGGCACCCAACCGTTTCACGCTTTTGCTTTCGACGGGCGGCGTTTTGATTGTGGCGACAAGGCCGGATTCATTACCGCCAATATTGCGCTCGCGCTTGATCGGGACGATATTGGTGCCGAGGTTCGTCGATGGCTGGATGAAAATCACTTTAAAAGACCGTAGAATTACTTGCGAAAGTCGGTTTTTGTCTGTGCGGCGTCTATGAAATGTCCCGGAAACCCGTGATTTTGAGGTTTCAAGTTAACTGAAATGCAGGACTTAATCCCTAGTTTCCGAGTTGGGAGCCAAGGGACCAAAAGTGCGGCGAAAATTTCATATAAGGCCGAATACACCCATCATCGTGATGGTCATGCTGTTTCTGGCTGTGCTCGGTTTCAGCCTGTTCCAAACCGCGCGCGAAGCCGATTCGGTCGATATCGCGCGTACACGCCTCTCAGTCGCAGCTGCCGTTCAGTCACAAGTTCAGCAAATCGTCACAATGGCAGACGACAATGCCATGTGGGACGATGCAACGACCGCGGTTTATCCGAAACTGCAGAAATCCGACTTATTCTGGAGCAATTGGGGCTGGTCGTCGGCAGACGCCAGGAACTTCGACACTGCACTCGTGCTCGATCAGGAGGGCCGACCACTCCTCGGATATAGTCGCGGCCGACAAGTCCGCATCGATCCGACTGCAAAATATGGTGAGGCATTCACGATCCTGATGGAGCGCGCTCGTCGTCAGAAGCAGGCAGTTGGTGGAATCGCTGATTCACCCGATGGCCCCGTCCTGATTGGCTTGGCCAACATCACGCCGACAAGCAGTTCGCTCGATCACATGATACCGAGCACTGGCCCCTATTGGCTGGTTTTCACCAAACCGTTCGGAAAGGCCGCTGCCGATACGATCGGCCGGAACTTGCTTCTCGAAAATATGGCGCTGTCCGATCGTCCCTCCAACAAAACCGGAATCATCGTTCGCGACGCTGCCGGAAATCCAATCGCAAGCCTGAACTGGAAGCCGACGCGGATAGGCTTCAAAGCCCTACAGCTCGCACTGCCATGGATCGCGATTGCTGCGGCTCTCCACCTCCTGATCGGTATTCTTGTCAGCCGTCGAGCGTTGCGTTCGGTTGCTACTCTGGCCGAACAGGCCCTGATGGACAGCCTCAGCAATCTGCCCAATCGTCGCGCACTGCGCCGCGACCTGGATCATCGGCTGAACAGGGGCGAGAAGCTGGCCCTCGCGCTTATCGATCTCGATGGATTCAAGGGGATCAACGACAATTACGGTCACCAGGTCGGTGATCGCCTGATCAAATCTGTCGCCGAACTGCTCAAAGAGCAGGTGGGGACGCGGGGAATGGTTGCCCGGCTCGGTGGCGACGAATTTGCTATCATGGTGCCAGGGTCAACTGCGGTGATCGAATTGCAGGACATTGCCCGAGCAGTGCTCGACAAATTGTCGCGCCCGTTCCGTATCGATGAACGAACGGTCCTGGTCGGAGCAAGTATCGGGCTGGCTTCCGTCAGCCTCAA
Source organism: Sphingomonadales bacterium (assembly GCA_031397145.1). Lineage (GTDB taxonomy): Bacteria > Pseudomonadota > Alphaproteobacteria > Sphingomonadales > Sphingomonadaceae > Aquisediminimonas. Next base: position 7,429 of record JANNLW010000119.1, read on the forward strand.
TGATTTCGATGCAAGCGAATTGATGCGGCGTTCCGATGTTGCCATGTATTCTGCGAAGCGCGCCGGCAAGATGCGTCTTTGCTGGTACGATGAAATGCTCGACCAGAAGCAAGTCCAGGCACGGACAATTGAACTGGAGCTGCGTGCGTCGATCGATGCGCAGGGTTTTGACCTCGTCTATCAGCCGGTGGTTGGCATCAACGACAGGAAAATCGTTGGGGTAGAAGCCTTGCTTCGCTGGTCGAGCCCCACGCGCGGCGAAGTGAGCCCATCCGAATTCATACCCATTGCCGAAGAGACCGGACTGATCGACCGGATCGGGATGATCGTCCTCCGTCGCGCCTGCAGCGAAGGCCTTGACTGGGGCGATGTGCGCCTGGCTGTCAATGTTTCGGCAGCGCAACTTCGCAATCCTGAATTCTCAACGGAATTGGGTCGCGTCCTTTCGGAGACCGGCTTTCCGGCCGAGCGGCTGGAACTTGAAATTACCGAAACCTATCTGATCTATGACCCCGATGCTGCGTGCAAAGTCCTCAACGAGATTCGCGCGATCGGCGTTGGAGTTTCTCTTGATGGTTACGGAACCGGCTATGCATCGATCGGCTTTCTGAGGAAATTCTCTTTCAGCAAGGCAAAGCTTGACCGGTCTCTGGTGGCTGAGGCGGGGCTGAGCGAAGAGGCGCGCACGGTTGTCCAGGCGAATATTGCAGCTGCGCGCGCGCTCAACGTTGCAGTCGCTGCTGAAGGTGTGGAAACCGCGGATCAGGCAGACATGATGCGTGTTGCCGGATGTGACCAGCTCCAGGGTTGGCTGTTTTCAAGGCCCGTCGCTGCAAAGGATATCGCAGCCCGTGTGGCAAAGGATTTTCCCGAACTCGGCGATTCGCGCCTTAGAGCGGTCTGAACGATCAGGGTTTCGGCGTAATTTTCCGGATCAACCCTTCCTGCGCAACGCTCGCGACGAGCCGCCCGTCGCGCGTATAGATTCGTCCGCGGTTGAAACCTCGGGCATGACCTGCCCAAGGGCTATCGGTCACATAGAGCATCCAATCGTCACAGCGGAAATCGTCATGCAACCAGATTGCGTGATCGAGGCTGGCGCTTTGCAGTTCACCCATCATCCAGCTTAGTCCGTGCGGCAGCGCGCACGTTCCAAGCAATGTCATGTCCGAAACATAGGAAAGCACGGCGCGGTGGAGCGCCGGATCATCACCCAGCGGCGCCACGGTGCGGAACCAGCTATGCGTTAGCGGTGCCCGTTTTTCGCTGTTCATCCAATGACGTGTCTCGACCGGTCGAAATTCGATCGGACGTGGCCGCAGCATCATGTTGCGGAATCGTTCGGGGACTTGGTCAATCACGGCGCGTCTTATGGTCGCCTCATCCGGAAGCGCCTCGGGCGGCGGGACGTCTGGCATTTTATCCTGGTGGCTGACTCCATGTTCGGCCTTTTTGAAGGAGGCGGCGAGGTTGAGGATTGGCCGATCCTGCTGGAGAGCTATCACCCGGCGATTTGAAAAACTGCCGCCATCGAAGTCATGCTCCACCAAATAGATTATGTCATGCTCCTCGCTGCCGCCACGCAGGAAATATGCGTGCAGCGAATGAACCGCCCGGTCGGAGTCAACCTCAGCTGTTGCCGCCATCAGGGCTTGCGCGATTACCTCTCCGCCAAAAATCCGCCCCGTGCCCCGGTGCCGCCTGGTGCCGCGATAGCGGCCATTACCAAGGTGTTCGACGGTGAGGAGTTGCGTCAGCCCCAAAACCAGCTCTTCAGGCGAAAGGGCCTGTTCTGTATCTGCCATGTCCATCCTGTCTGTTCGCGCCTGCCCTATCGGCTGAACGCGGTGGCGGGCAAGACCTTTGTCGAACTCTGTCGCCAAGTCGATTAGACTCGCGTCAGCGTCCATTCGCCGTTCGTTCCCTTACAGGCCTGGAGCGTTTCGGTTTCCTCGGCTGCGCCGGGCTGCGAAACTGTCTGCTTTACGATACGGCAGCCGTTTGTCGTCGTTGCATTCATCGCTCGTTTGAGGAGCGGTGCCGAAACATAACCCTGCCCTACGCCTTGATCGGATACCAGTACCCAAGGTTGGCCTTTGACGGCTGCGGGAACCCAGACCCGTTGGCCGGTCGCCAGCTGCCCCAATATCCTCGAACCCGTTCCGGGCGCGCTGCGGATATTGGCACTCGCCGTCGAGATATAGGCGCTGGCAACCTTCGTATAGCCTTCGGCTGGCTCGACACCGGCCGCCAGCCTCAGATTGGCGAGGTCAACGCCACGAATATCCTGCCCGATTTCGACCCGTCCCGAAGCGCCGGTTTCATCGCTTTGCCAATCCTGATCCTTTCCAGTCAAAACTGCCTGTTCAAGCGCTCGCTCGGCTTTGTTCTGGTCATTTTTCTGGAGCTTGCATCCAAGCGCCGATCCGGCCGCAGCTCCAAGCGCTCCACCCAGGAGAGTACCGAGCGTTCGACTGCCATGGCCTGCGATGCGATTGCCAAGCAAACCGCCAAGCGCCCCGCCTGCAACGGCGCCGATGGTCTGTTTGTTGCCATCGGCTGAACAGCCAAAAATGCCACCAATTCCGGCAACCTTGCGCCCACCACCGGTGTCCGCTGCCTGCATCGTCGGGGTCGTGCCGACCGTCTTTGGAGTCGCGTCGATCGCGCGCGCCATTGTGCCGGTGAACAGCAGCGAAAACGCTGCGCTTGAAATCAGGATATTCTTCATCATCCATCCCCTTCGTCGATAGAACTGCTCTGTGGTTAGAAACCGGGCTCTGAATACACTCTTAATGGTAAATGGGCTTCCGTTCACGCTCCAATTGTCGCAAGACAAGAGGTCAGAGCGTATCGGTAAATGGAGCGGGCAGCGATGAGCCGGAAATTCTTTGGCACGGATGGCATACGGGGTCGCACCAACACAGGCGCGATGACAGCCGAAATGGCGATGAAAGTCGGCATGGCGGCAGGCGCGCATTTTGTCCGAGGGGACCATCGCCACCGTGTTGTCATCGGCAAGGATACCCGGCTTTCGGGCTATATGATCGAGAATGCACTGGTTGCAGGATTCACCTCGGTCGGGATGGACGTCGTGCAGGTCGGACCAATGCCAACCCCGGCTGTCGCGATGCTGACCCGCTCCATGCGCGCAGACCTTGGGGTGATGATCTCCGCCAGCCACAATCCATTCTACGACAACGGCATCAAGTTATTCGGCCCGGATGGCTACAAATTGTCTGATGCCGACGAGCGGGCGATCGAGGCTCTGCTGACGGTTGAGCCGATGTTGGCACAGTCCGAAAAGATCGGCCGCGCTCGCCGTGTGGAAGACGCCCGGGGCCGCTATTCCCATTTTGCAAAATCCTGCTTTCCCGAAGAATTGCGGCTCGACGGGCTGAAGATCGTGATCGATTGCGCCAATGGCGCGGCTTATCAGGTCGCACCCACCGCATTGTGGGAGCTTGGCGCCGAGATTGTCGCGATTGGTGTTACCCCCAATGGCACCAACATCAATGACAAATGCGGTTCGACCTCACCCGCCCTTCTGCAGGAGAGCGTTGTCGCAGCGGGGGCCAATATCGGTATCGCACTTGATGGCGATGCAGACCGGTTGATCATCGTCGATGAACAGGGCCGCATCGTTGACGGTGACCAGATCATGGCGCTGATCGGAAAAAGCTGGGCCGAAGCAGGGAGGCTTAGAGGCGGCGGCGTGGTTGCGACGGTGATGTCCAACCTCGGGCTCGAACGCTTCCTCCATTCGATCGGCCTAACGCTGGACCGGACAGCCGTAGGAGACCGCTATGTGCTGGAACGGATGCGCGGCGGCGGCTTCAATGTTGGCGGGGAGCAATCCGGGCACATCATCCTGACAGACTATGCAACGACAGGCGACGGGCTGGTCGCCGCACTCCAGGTTCTGGCCGAACTTGTCCGGCAGGACAAACCGGCAAGCGAGGTGCTCCATTTGTTCGATACCGTACCGCAACTGCTCAAGAATGTCCGTTTTTCAGGCGGCAAGCCGCTCGAGGCGGACAGCGTCAAGCGCGTCATTGCCAGTGCCGAGGCAGAACTGAACGGCAAGGGGCGATTGGTCATCCGCCCTTCGGGTACCGAGCCCGTCATCCGCGTGATGGCCGAAGGTGATGATGAAACACAGGTAACCCGGGTAGTGGACGCCATCTGCGATGCCGTGAAGGATGCTGCAATCTGATGCTCGAGATGCGGCCCGATTGCGAACGTTGCGGCGTTGATCTCCCCGCCGACTTGTCCGGCGCGTTCATCTGTTCGTTCGAATGCACATTCTGCGCAGAATGTACCGATGCCCTTGATGATCGATGTCCAAATTGCGGCGGGGAACTGGTCGACCGGCCAACTCGGCCCAAAGCAAAACTGGAAAAGTTTCCGGCCAGTACAATCCGTAAACATAGGGCATGACCGCCCGTATCCTCATCATTGCGGGATCGGACTCCGGCGGTGGGGCCGGTATTCAAGCCGACATCAAAACCGTCACGATGCTCGGCGGCCATGCGATGACGGCGATAACGGCGGTGACGGCACAAAATACCCTTGGGGTGCAAGCGATGCACCCAATCCCGACCGACATCGTGATCGCACAGATTGACGCGGTCGTGCGCGATATCGGCGTCGACGCTATCAAGATCGGCATGATCAGTTCAGCCGAAACGGCGGATGCCGTTGCGGACTGTCTGGCTCAGCTTGCAGCACCGATCGTTTTTGATCCGGTGATGGTTGCGACAAGCGGCGCGGTTTTGGCCGACGCGCAAACCGCAAAATCGTTCGGGCGTCTCATGACGCTGGCTGCATTGACGACACCGAACCTGCCCGAGTTTGAGGCGCTGGGGGGAGAGGCGGCATTTACGGGTCCCACACTGATCAAAGGTGGTCATGGTGACGGAAACACGATCATCGATCGCCTCATCAGTAATGGTTGCGAGCTTGCGCGTTGGGAAAGCGATCGCATCCTCACGCCTCATACCCATGGCACGGGATGCACATTGGCCAGCGCGATAGCGACTGGCCTTGGTCAAGGAATCGGCCTTGAACCGGCGATTGACCGCGCGCGACTGTTTGTCCGGCTCGCCTTGCGCGATGCTCCCGGGCTAGGGGCAGGCCATGGGCCCATGGGCCATGGGAAGGTGCGCGAGGATGCTTTGGTTCCGGGGCCGTCGCTCAACCAGATCGCAATTCCATCAAATGATTATGCGGCATCTGTCTCTTTCTATGACACATTGGGCCTGACCCAGATCGTCGATAGCCCGGCCAATGGCTATGCACGATTTGAAGCACCCAACGGCGTGACGCTCTCGATCCATGCTGAAGGCCTGATCACTTCGGGCTCCACCATCTATTTTGAAAGCGCGCGGCTTGATGCCTGGGTGGCAGAGCTTGCGAGCCTCGGCCTCGCCTTTGAAAAGATGCCGCAAGACGAAACATGGGGCTGGCGCGAGGCGCGGCTACTTGATCCGTTCGGAAATTCCGTTTGCCTCTACTGCGCTGGCGAGAACCGACGCTATCCGCCATGGCGCATCTGATCGCGGGTGTGGATGAGGCCGGGCGCGGTCCGTTAGCTGGGCCGGTCGTTGCAGCTGCGGTCATCCTTTGCCCCGATGGCATCGCCGGGCTGGATGACAGCAAGAAGCTATCGCCTGTCCGCCGCGCAGCGCTTGAAGAAAAGATTTTCGAACGCTGCATCGTCGGCATCGGCCTTGCCACGGTCGACGAGATTGACCGGATCAATATCCTGCAAGCCACGCTCATCGCCATGACCCGCGCCGTCGAGGCTTTGGGCGTCGAACCGGCATGCGTGCTGGTTGACGGCAATCGCCTCCCCCGCTGGCGTTATAGCGCTGAAGCCTTGATTGGCGGCGACGCAACCCAACCTTGTATTTCCGCCGCCAGCATCATCGCCAAGGAGCATCGCGACCGGATCATGCGAGAGGCGGCGGCTATGCATCCGCACTATGGCTGGGAGCGTAATATGGGCTATGGTACGCGCGAGCATATCGGCGCGCTGAAGCGGCACGGGCCGAGTTCGCTCCATCGCATGAGTTTCGCCCCCGTAGCGCAATATAAGGACGCCATTCGATGAACGGATTTACCGCAGACGATGTCGCCAGCCAGAAAGGGCGGCGCTTGCTCGTCACAGGAAGCAATACCGGGCTTGGCTTTGAGGCCGCAAAGGTGTTGGCGCAGCGCGGCGCGGCCGTGATCCTTGCCTGCCGTTCCAAAGACAAGGCAGAGGCTGCTATGTCGGCGATCCGCGCCGAAACGCCGAAAGCCGATCTTCAGTTTCTGGCACTTGATCTTTCCGATCTGGGCGCCGTTCGCGCTGCGGCTTCCGAAGTGCTTGCGGGTCCGCCGATCGACGTACTGGTCAACAACGCCGGGGTGATGATTCCCCCGCGAACGCTGACCAGGGATGGCTTCGAGTTGCAATTCGGCGTCAACCACCTCGGGACGTTTGCCTTTACGGGGCTCACCCACGCCCATGTGAAGGAGCGGATCGTGGTCACCGCCAGCCTCGCGCACAAGGGTGGGCGGATCGACTTTTCCGATCTCGCCGCGGAACGCGGATATTTCCGTTGGCCTCGCTACCAAATGAGCAAGCTGGCCAACATGCTCCATTTCGCCGAACTTGACCGGCGCCTGAAGGCAAGTGGACGCACAACAATTGCGGTCGGTTGTCACCCCGGAGGCGCGATCACGGAACTGTCACGCCATCTGCCGGCACCGATGCAATGGCTGATGCCGCTCTCCCGCCCGTTCTTCAACACCGCAGCGCAAGGCGCCTGGCCAACGCTGCAGGCCGCGACTTGGCCGGGCGCCAAGGGCGGTGATTATTTCGGGCCGCAAGGCATTGCGGAAATGCAGGGCCGCTCGGGGAAGGCATCATCGACACGAACGGCGCGCGATCCAGACCTTGCCGCCGAATTATGGGTGCGATCCATAGACCTGACCGGCGTTGACCCCGGGCTTTGAGTAGCGAATTTTGGTTTTTTTGATTGGTGAGTCGAATAGGCAACACACCATCCGTTGAGTCCGAGTTCGAATGCGCCACAGCATCTCGTGGCAGGACTCTTTGTGTTCTCGAATCTTAACTTTTTTGTTAACCATTTTGCTTAACCCTCTGACTTGACGGCAGAGTCCGGATGACTCACGCTGGTCTTTCGTGTGTCAAAGGGAGCGACTAATGGGGGTATTGGAACGGGTCCGCAAGGATGCCAAGGCAGCGGAATTACCGCTCGACAGCATCCTGCGTGACGATTGCGTGGCGGCAATGCGCGCCCTGCCCGACGCGTGCGTCGATATGGTGTTTGCCGATCCGCCCTATAATCTCCAACTGGGCGGAGACCTGTTCCGCCCCGAAGGCGGACGCGTCGATGCCGTCGACAATGATTGGGACAAGTTCGACAGCAACGCCGTTTATGATGCCTTTTCCCATGCCTGGATGGCCGAAGCACGTCGCATCCTGAAGCCTGATGGCACGCTCTGGGTCATCGGATCCTATCACAATATTTTTCGCGTCGGTTCCGTCCTTCAGGATGAAGGCTTCTGGATTCTCAACGACATCATCTGGCGCAAGGCCAACCCGATGCCCAATTTCAAGGGCACGCGATTCACAAATGCCCATGAGACGCTGATCTGGGCCTCCAAATCGGAAAGCGCGCGCTACACCTTCAACTATCGCGCGATGAAGACGCTGAATGACGAACTCCAGATGCGCTCCGACTGGTCCTTCCCCATCTGCGGTGGACAGGAACGGATCAAGCGCAATGGCACCAAGGCGCATCCGACGCAAAAGCCCGAAGCACTGCTCTATCGAATCCTCCTGGCCTGCACCAAGCCGGGCGATATCGTCCTTGATCCCTTTTTCGGCACAGGCACGACCGGCGCGGTCGCCAAGCGCCTCCAGCGGCACTTCATCGGCATCGAGCGCGAACAGGCTTATGTCGATGTCGCCGAAGAACGGATTGCCGCCGCCCTGCCGCTCGATGAATCCGCCATCACCACGATGCAATCGCCCACCGCCGCCCCGCGCGTGGCCTTCGGCACCCTGGTCGAGACCGGTTACCTCCAACCCGGTGCCAGAATATGGGATGCAAGGCGTCGCTGGAGCGCAACCGTACGCGCCGACGGGTCATTGGCTGTCGGCACCGAAATCGGCTCGATCCACAAGCTCGGCGCGATCCTCCAGAAGGCGCCAAGCTGCAACGGCTGGACCTTCTGGCACTACGAAGCGGAAGACGGACTCAAGCCGATTGATATGCTGCGCCAGACCTATCTGCTGGCGACGCAGCCCTAAGGATTGGCGGCGGCGCGGCTGCGCCGCCACGGATCGCCTGCCTTCTTGAAGTAGGTCCTGAAAACATAGGGCCACGGAATGATGATCGGGAAGATGACGACCCCGAGGCATTCATAGACCGTTTGCAGCGTTGCCGCATCGAGCTTGTCCGCCGACCACAGGGGCAGCGCGACCCGGAGCAGCCATAGTGTCTTCCAGCCCATTTCGAAAAAGAGTAACGGCAGCATCTGGAGCGGATATTTCAGGCCCAGCGCCGCCAGCGCCGCCAGCGCGGACATCGCCCCCAACATGCTGACGACAACTCCGTGGGTCAGCCCCCAGGTCCGTGACAGGTCGAGGATCGACGGCCACAATGTGATCCCGAGGCCCACCACAAGCAGGAGATAGCCTGCGCGCAGCAGGTTCAGGCGAAAGACGGATATTTCTGTCATGTCTGGTTCCATTCGATCAGAGTTGCAACGGTTCGATTCAATCGGGATGGGAACCCCCGCCATCCGGCTCGAACGCGAGGATATCGCCCGGCTGGCAGTCCAATACGGAGCAGATGGCCTCGAGCGTCGAGAAGCGCATGGCCCTCGCCTTTCCGGTCTTGAGGATCGACAGATTGGCAAGCGTGATCTCGACCGCCTCCGACAGCTGGGTGAGCGACATACCCCGGCGCGCGAGCATTTCGTCGAGCCTGATGATGACGGGCATGGCTCAGATCGTCCCTTCAAGATCGTCGCGCATCGCCGAACCAGCGGCGAATACGCGCGCCAGCACGAACACCATAAGCACAGCGATCCAGCCGCCGATCGAGATGTCACCACTCGGCGCGGCCGACCCCATGCTGGGGAAATTCTTGGCGATGAGGGCGCCGGGAATTTCGAACAGCTGCATTGTGAAAAGGCACCAGCCGATCTTTTGCAACCGCCTGGCGTTCACGGCAACGAAGGGATCGCCCGCGCTGGCGCTCTCCGTAATGGCCGCCAACGTCACCAGAAGCCTGTCGGTCACCAGCGACATGGCGAAGCCGAGCAACACCAGCAAGCGCACCCCCGTCATCGCCGATGGCACATCGGTTCCGGGAAGCTCATGCGCGACGATCGCTGCAAGATTCGCCGAAAAGACGAACGACAGGAGCAGCGCAAGCGTCACCCCCAAAAGGAAAAGCCGATTGGCCCATAGTGCGATGCGCACGACGATTACGGCGCTTCTCGCTAGTCGATCCTGATTCTGCATATGTTGCTCCTTATCGATAAACAATAATATGAACCGGCAAATGCGTCAAGAAATTTATTGATAAACGATATGAATGCCGTTTTGGCCGTGGACCTGCCCGGAGATTCGCGCGAAATCAGCGCGGTGGTGGTGTCAATCCAACGCTGGCTTTGAGTGGGAGGCGATCAGCAAATTCCTCCGTGAAACGCAGCCTCGGGAATTATGCCAAACCTCTGCTTTGGATGGTCACCTCAACCGGTCGAAAGCAGGCACTGCCCTTCTCCCCACACAGCTCAGTCAAGCAACGATCCCCGCCGCTCAGCGTTTCGCCAGTATATCCAGCGCCGCCGCCGTCAACGCCTCGCTCGCCGTGGCAATCACCTTTTCGGCGTCGGGTGCCCAAAAGGGCGAATGGAGCGAGGGGAGCTTCGCTATATCGCCCTTGGCTTCATCCCATTTTGCCTGCGGGACGCCACCGACCCAGAAGATCAGGCTCTGGATCGACTTGTCAGTCAGGTAAAAGACACCAAAATCCTCACTCGCGGTCGATGCCTGGATCGCCTTGACCCGGTCCGCGCCGAAGCGGTCGGTGAAGACTTTCGCCATCCGCATCGTGAGGTCGTGCGTGTTGAAGGTCGCATCGGCCGATTCGCCATCGTTCGTTACGACCGGCATCAGATCATCGGGCAGACCGGCGGCGATCGCTTCGCCACGGGCAATCCGTGAAATGCCTGCAAGGAGGTGTGCACGCACTTCAGGCGCATAGGTCCGAACGGTCAGTTGAAGGTTCGCCTCATCGGAAATAATGTTGCGTTTTGATCCAGCGTGGAAACTGCCGACCGTCACGACGGCCGTATCGAACGGGCTCGTTTCGCGCGAGATCAATGT
>JANNLW010000180.1:0-6648 GCA_031397145.1 Sphingomonadales bacterium
CTTAAAATATTGTGCTTAATGCCATAATCTATCGCGACAACCTTTGGCCCACCACGTGCCACCCGCTCACTTTTGTAACCTTCGCGCAACGACCACAGCCCACCATCCCAGTCGTAACTTTGAAGCGTCGTCACATCCTTGGCGAGGTCCATCCCCTCAAGCCCGGGCCAGGCTTTTGCCTCGGCCAGCAGAGCCGGAATATCGAACTTGCCCGAAGCCGAATGCGCGATCACCCCGTTTGGCGCGCCTGCGAGCCTGATCTTGCGCGTCAGAGCTCGGGTATCGACGCCTGAAAGCCCGATCCGGCCGTTCACCTTCATCCACGCATCGAAATGGCCCGTAGCGCGAAAATTGCTGGGCTCCGTCACGTGCTGCCGCACAATGGCCCCCAAAGCATGCGGGTTGATCGCCTCCACATCTTCCGGGTTCGCGCCGACATTGCCGATATGCGGGAAGGTGAAAATGATGATCTGCCCGGCATATGAGGGATCGGTCATGATCTCCTGATATCCGGTCATCGCGGTGTTGAAGCAGACTTCGCCGACCTTATGGCCTTGTGCGCCAAAGCCCCGGCCCCAGATCACCTCGCCGGACGCCAGAACCAATACGCCCGTCGCTCCTTTTGGCGCAGCATTGGCGTTGGTGTCAGCCATTGGGCGGGCACTCCTTCTTCGAGTTTTTGGCGATGTCGTTAAGGGCCGTGCGCTAGTGGCCTGACCGCGCACCGTCAATCTGTTAAAAGCTGAATCTTCGCGCTATGCTGCTTCTTTCCCGATTTTGAGAGAGCAGATGATTCGCGAGCGTATCCAAGCCGCGCAGATCGAGGCCATGAAGGCCCGTGATGCGCAGAGAACCGGCACAATTCGCCTGATGATGGCAGCGATCAAGAACCGCGACATTGAGGCGCGAACCGGCAAGTCCCCAGCCGACGATGATACGCTCGTGGTCGAAGTCCTCCAGAAAATGGTCAAGCAGCGTCGCGAATCGATTGAAATGTTCGCACAGGGCGGTCGCCAGGAACTTGCCGACGCCGAGTCCGCCGAAGTGGCCGTGATCGAGGCGTTCCTGCCCCAGCAGCTCAGCGAAGCGGAAACGATCGCACTGATCGAAGGGATCAAGGGTGAAATCGGCGCAGAAAGCGTCAAGGACATGGGCAAGGTGATGGCGCTGCTCAAGGAACGCCACGCCAATGCCCTCGACATGAGCAAGGCCAGCGCGCTCGTGAAGGGCGCGCTTTCTTGATGCCATGACCCTCACCCCGCAATGGCTTGATGAACTGCGCGCGCGGACGTTGCTGTCCGCGTTGATTGGGCGGACGGTGAAGATCACCAAGGCGGGCCGCGAATTCCGGGCCTGCTGCCCGTTTCACAATGAGAAGACGCCCAGCTTCTACGTCAATGACGAGAAGGGCTTCTACCACTGCTTCGGCTGTTCGGCGCATGGCGATGCCATTCGCTGGATGACGGACCAGCGCGGCCTGCCCTTTATGGATGCAGTGAAGGAACTTGCACAGGCGGCTGGCATGGAAGTGCCGGCGGCCGATCCGCGCTCTGTCGAACGCGCCGAGCGGGCCAATTCACTGTATGACGTCATGACGGCGGCGGCGGACTGGTTTATCCAGCAATTGCAGGGGATTGAAGGCACAGAGGCACGCACCTATCTCGAAAAGCGCGGGATCAGGCCGGAGACAATCAAGACGTTCGGGATTGGATTTGCGCCAGATTCGAAATCGAAACTGAAGGCCGCACTCAAACAATTCGGTATCGAAAAACTGATCGAATCGGGCCTGTTGATCTCGGTCGACGAGAAGGAACCCTATGACCGGTTTCGCGGCCGGATCATGATTCCGATCCGCGACCCGCGGGGACGGGTGATCGCCTTTGGCGGACGCATCCTTGGTGCGGGAGAGCCCAAATATCTGAACTCGCCCGATACGCCGCTTTTTGACAAAGGGCGGACGCTCTACAATCTCGATCTTGCGGCAAGCGCATCGCGCAAGACCTCGCGGATCATAGTCGTCGAAGGCTATATGGACGTCATCGCACTAGCCCAGGCGGGCATTGGCGACGTGGTCGCCCCGCTTGGTACCGCGCTGACCGAGCAACAGATTGAACGGTTATGGCGCCTTTCAGACGTGCCGGTGCTGTGTTTCGACGGCGATTCGGCGGGCCAGAAGGCGGGTCTGCGCGCGGCCTTGCGTGCCCTGCCCCATCTGGCGCCGGCAAAATCGCTTGCCTTTACCACCCTGCCCAAGGGCCAGGATCCCGATGATGTCGTCCAGAAAGGCGGCGCTCGGGCAATGGACGCGTTGCTTGCCGACCCCGAACCACTGGTCGACCTGATCTGGAAATCGGAATCCGATGCAGCGCCATTGCGCACGCCGGAGGATCGCGCTGGATTCAGGCAGCGTCTCAACAATCATGCACAAGCCATTGGTCATGGTGATGTTCGCGGCCAATATCTGGCTGAATTCCGCGCGCGCTTTGATGCACAATTCAGCCAGCAGGCGCCGCCGCGTGGCCGGTTCACGGCGGGCAAACGGTTTCAGCCCGAACGCCCGCTCACCAACCAGACCCGCTCGATCGGCGGCGGCGGGGTGGCGCCCGTTTTCGCGAAGGCGATCCTGGCAGGCCTGTTGCGTCATCCGTCGATGATCCTGGCCTGCGGCGATGCGCTCTCCTTGCTCGTTATCGATGATCCGGAACTCGATCATTTGCGTCTGATTCTGCTTGATGCAGCGTATGATGTGGAAATGCTTGATTCTGACGCCTTGATCCCCATATGCGACTCGGCAGGTTTGGGAGAACTTGCCGCCAGCCTTATGGATGCAAACGGGCTTGCCTTTTCGTTCACCCGAAGGCAGGCGGATGGGGAAATTGCCCGGCGCGATCTGGGCATGGCAATTGAGGCTCTGGCGGCTCGTCCTGCGCTTGATGCGGCGTTGGCAGCGGCGACTGTCAGGCTGACGGAACAGTGGGACGAAAACGGTTTTGCCGAGCAGATGAGACTGGTTGAAGCGTTGGGGGATGCCGATCGCAAGCTCGCCGCTCTCGCTCAAGGCGAAGATGAATAGAATAGGGACGTAACGGATAAATGGTAAAGTCAGCAGAAGCAGCAGAACTCGCGGAAAATCCGGAATCAGGCGATGCCCCGCTGATCGATCTCAACGAAGCGTCGGTCAAGAAGCTGCTCGCCCGGGCTAAAAAGCGCGGATACATTACCTATGACGAGCTGAATGCGGCCCTGCCGCAGGACCAGATGTCATCCGAACAGATCGAGGACGTGATGTCTGCGATCAACGAGATGGGCGTCAACATCGTCGAAAATGATGAAGCGCTCGATGATGGCGAAGAGGCCGAGCAAGAGGAAGAGATCGAGGCCGTCGATCAGACGGATGGCGGCATCGGCGCCGATTCCGTTGGCGACAAGAAAAAGGAAGTCGTCGACAGGACCGACGATCCGGTTCGCATGTACCTGCGCGAAATGGGCGCGGTCGAGCTTTTGAGTCGCGAAGGCGAGATTGCGATCGCCAAGCGCATCGAAGCCGGTCGCGACACAATGATTCTCGGCCTTTGTGAAAGCCCGATTACTTTCAATGCGATCATCGACTGGTCGACGGCGCTCAACGAAGGCACCATGCAATTGCGCGAGATTCTCGATCTCGATGCGATGCTCTCGAAGGATCCGGCCCCTGAATCGCTGACAGAAGACGGCGAGAATGCCGAAGATGGAGAGATTTCAGAAAAGACAGCCGGCCCATCCTACAAGGAAGAGGAAGACGTCGAGGAAGAAGCGCCCGCCGCCGATGACGAAGACGATGTCGAAGGCTCATTGACGGAACGGCGTGCCAAGCGCCCGGTTGAAGATGATGAGGAGGACAACACCCTCAGTCTCGCCCAGATGGAAGAAACGCTGAAGCCCGCCGCGCTCGAGAAATTTGCCGCGATCACATCGCTGTTCAAGAAGTTCTCGAAAATCCAGGCGGCGCGTATCGAAGCGCTTTCGGTCGGCAATGATTTCCAGAAATCTGACGAAAACAAGTATCAGAAGCTGCGCGAAGACCTGACCGGATTGGTCGAAAGCGTGCAGTTCCACGGCGCCAAGATCGAGTATCTGGTTGACCAGCTCTATGCCTTCAACCGCCGCCTGACGGCGCTGGGCGGCCAGATGCTGCGTCTTGCCGAGCGCCACAAGGTACCGCGCAAGTCTTTCCTCGACAGCTATATGGGCCATGAGCTTGATGAAAGCTGGCTCGACAATGCCAAGGCGACGGACAAGAAATGGGCCGCCTTTGCCGAAGCCGAGATCGACGCGGTTGAACGCATCCGCGCGGAAATCGCGGAAATCGCGCAGGCAACCGGCATGTCGCTCACCGAGTTCCGGCGCATCGTCAACATGGTCCAGAAGGGTGAACGCGAAGCCCGGATTGCCAAGAAGGAAATGGTCGAAGCGAACCTGCGTCTCGTCATCTCGATCGCCAAGAAATATACGAACCGTGGCCTGCAATTCCTTGATCTTATTCAGGAAGGCAATATCGGCCTGATGAAAGCAGTCGACAAGTTCGAGTATCGCCGCGGCTACAAGTTCAGCACCTATGCAACCTGGTGGATCCGTCAGGCTATCACCCGTTCGATCGCCGATCAGGCGCGGACGATCCGCATTCCGGTGCACATGATCGAAACCATCAATAAATTGGTCCGCACCAGCCGCCAGTTCCTCCACGAAAGTGGTCGCGAACCGACGCCCGAGGAAATGGCCGAGCGCCTTTCCATGCCGCTCGAAAAGGTGCGCAAGGTGATGAAGATCGCCAAGGAACCGATCTCCCTCGAAACCCCGATCGGTGACGAGGAAGACAGTCACTTGGGCGACTTCATCCAGGATCCCAATGCAGTGATCCCGGTGGATGCGGCGATTCAGGCCAATCTCAAGGAAACCGTCACTCGCGTGCTGGCCAGCCTGACCCCGCGCGAGGAGCGCGTCCTGCGGATGCGTTTCGGTATCGGCATGAACACCGATCACACGCTTGAGGAAGTCGGCCAGCAATTCTCGGTGACCCGCGAACGTATTCGCCAGATCGAGGCCAAGGCATTGCGGAAGCTCAAGCATCCCTCACGGTCACGGAAAATGCGGAGTTTCCTCGACCAGTAGGCGCCGCAAAACCGCGTCATCCTCTCCAACTCCCTAACGCGCTGTAAACCCTGTCTTTACGCCCTTCGTATAGACGCGATCCCTTAGTCTCATGTGCATCCGTTTTTTGGCGGCGCTGGTAAGGGAAGTATAATGGCGAGTATCGCACCAAATCTGCCGGAACAAGCACCCGCGACTGACATCGTGACTCAGCTTGTCAAAGCAGAAGGAACAGGCTCTCATCTCTATGCCGCCAGCGTGGAATTGCTGAGCGGACGATTTGCCACGCGAAACCTTGCGGATGCGGTTCACTATCTCTGCACACTTCATGGCCGTCACCCGGGCGTGGTGGATCATGCGGCCGTACGGACAGCACGCGAAGCGGTGCGCAAATGGATCCTTCAGGCGGTCGACGGCTTTACTGTCGAGCGCGGCTACCTCACCAAACTCGCGGTCGCTGCGGGGCCGCTGCCATCCACACCCGGTCAGGCAGAAAGTGAGGCGGCCGTAATCGGCCAGCGTCATGCGCTTGAAATGCTTGCACAATCGGATCGCGAAGGGTGCGCGATTGGCGCAGCGATCGGCCTGGTGCTCGATTGGCGCGGGGTTCGCGGCCTTCTCAACGTCGCGGCCGATCGGCTCGGCGTCACAATCGCCGAATGCACCCTGCCCTCGCCGGAAGCCAGCCACGAACTCGTCGTCTCCCTCTCGGAATCGCCAGCCGTTGAACGCGCACTGGCATTCGGCAGCGCCCAGCTGATTGGCCAACATCGCGGCCTTTGGGACCTGCTTGAAGCCCGCCAACTCGCACGCACTGACTATTGATCTGCCAACCCTGACAAAAAGGTGAGGGCTTTAAAGCTTGCGCCTCTGCAAAACCGTGCTTATCGCCAGCCGTGACTTTACGTTCACGTCAAGAGCAAGGGCTGGCAATGCGTTTTTCAGGCACTCAGGATTATGTAGCGACCGATGACCTCAAGGTTGCGGTCAATGCGGCGATCAAATTGCGTCGCCCCCTGCTCGTCAAGGGCGAACCCGGCACCGGCAAGACTGTGCTGGCTGAGGAAATCGCCAAGGCGGTCAACGCCCCGCTCATTTCCTGGAACATCAACAGCTCGACCAAGGCGCATCAGGGCCTTTACGAATATGATGCAGTCGCCCGTCTGCGCGATGGCCAGTTGGGCGATGAGCGAGTCCATGACATCAAGAATTATATCAAGAAGGGCAAATTGTGGGAGGCGTTCACTGCGCCCGAACTGCCCGTCCTTCTGATCGACGAAATCGACAAGGCCGATATCGAGTTTCCCAACGACCTGTTGCAGGAACTCGACCGGATGAGCTTCGACGTGTATGAAACCCACGAAACGATCACCGCAGTCGAGCGACCGATTGTGGTCATCACCTCGAACAATGAAAAGGAACTGCCCGACGCGTTCCTGCGCCGCTGCTTCTTCCATTACATCAAATTCCCTGACAGGGATACGATGCAAGCCATTATTGACGTTCACTTTCCGGGCATCC
>JANNLW010000318.1:0-6491 GCA_031397145.1 Sphingomonadales bacterium
CTATCGCGCCGGCAGCCAGCCCGATGCGTGGCTCGACCTGTGCCGCGGGCCGCATTTGCCCTCGACGGGCAAACTCGACCCAAGCGCCTTCAAGCTGACGCGCGTCTCCGGCGCCTATTGGCGCGGCGACCAGAACAATGCCCAGCTTTCGCGTATATATGGGACCGGCTGGCTCAACAAGAAACAGCTCGACGCCCATCTCGTCCGGCTGGAGGAAGCGGCCAAGCGCGATCACCGCAAGATCGGGCAGGAAATGGACCTGTTCCACCTCCAGTCCGAAGCCCATGGCTCGGTCTTCTGGCATCCCAACGGATATATGGTCTGGCGCCAGCTCGAAGCCTATATGCGCCGCCGGATCGACGCGGGCGGCTATGTCGAGGTCAAGACCCCGCAGATCATGGACGCACGCCAATGGGAGGCGTCGGGCCATTGGGGCAAGTATCGCGAAAACATGTTTGTCGTGCCTGACGAAGTACCGAACATCGATGACGAAGGGCCGGTTCTGACAGGCGAAGGCGACCTGATGGCGCTGAAGCCGATGAACTGTCCCGCGCACGTCCTCATCTTCCGCCAAGGCATCAAATCCTATCGCGACCTGCCGCTGCGCATGGCCGAAATGGGCTGCTGCCACAGGAACGAACCGCACGGTGCGCTTCACGGCATCATGCGCGTCCGACAGTTCACGCAGGATGACGGCCATATCTTTTGCCGCGAAGATCAGATTGTCGAGGAGGTCCGCATCTTTTGTGACCTGCTCGACAGCGTCTACCAAGATCTCGGTTTCGAGAATTATGCAATCAAGCTCGCGCTGCGCCCTGAAAAACGGTTCGGTTCGGACGAGATGTGGGACCGGGCGGAAGCCGATCTGCGCAACGCTGTCGTCGCGACCGGCCGCGCTACTGAAGATTATGGATGGGAAGAACTGCCAGGCGAAGGCGCCTTTTATTCGCCCAAACTTGAATTCCACCTGACCGACGCGATCGGGAGGACGTGGCAGTGTGGCACGATCCAGCTCGATTATGTCCTGCCCGAACGGCTCGACGCCGCTTATGTGGGCGAAGACGGTGCGAAACACCGCCCGGTCATGCTCCACCGGGCTATCCTTGGCACGTTCGAGCGATTTATCGGCATATTGATCGAGCATCATGCTGGGCGCTTCCCCATCTGGCTCGCACCGGTGCAGGCGGTCGTGGCGACAATCGTTTCCGATGCGGATGGTTATGCCAACGCGGCGATCGGAAAACTGCGTGCGGCAGGCATCCGGGTCGAAGCCGATCTCCGCAACGAAAAGATCAATTACAAGGTCCGCGAGCACAGCCTCGCCAAGGTCCCGCATCTTCTCGTCGTTGGAATGCGCGAGGCGGAGGAAGGCAAGGTTGCGATCCGTACGCTCGGTTCGGACGGGCAGCGGATCATGAGCCTTGATGAGGCGATCGCGATGCTGCTGAACGAAGCGACACCGCCCGATCTTAGGAATTGATGGCGTTGCGGATCGTATCGGGTCTGGTTTGCATCTTGCCTTTCCTGATGGGCTCCCAGACGTTGGCCGACACAGGCCCGGCCGGACATTATCGCCTGTCCGACGGCCCGGATGTCGCGTCCGAATTGCTGATCAAGCCCGACGGTCATTTCGCGTATTTTCTCTCTGCCGGTGCGCTCGACGAACATGCCGAGGGGCACTGGACGCTTTCGGGCTCGGAAATGCATCTTTACACGGATCCCAAGCCTGTGCCTGCGGTGTTTTCCGAAAACCTGTCATCGAGGACCGATCAGGCGATACTGTCCGTTTTGGTTGCCTGGCCTGGAGCGCAGGGACAGGGCATTGCAGCGATCGACATCAGGGTCGGTTTTGCTTTCGGCGATCCGGTCACCGGTTATACGCAATATTATGGCTGGTCTTTGCCGGAAGATGAAAAGAGGGTGCCACTCTGGATCGAACTGGTCGAGCCCATGCACGGAGTTGCGTCACCCCGCTTCGTGATCGACCTTCAAAAAGGCAATGCCCTGCATTTCACGCTAACGCCCAACGATATCGGGGTTTTCGATTTCCAGGGAGCGACGGTCGATGTCCTGCCGGATCAGCTTCTCATTCACCGCAATGGCGGCAAAATGAAATTTGTTCGATCAAGGCAATAGGTTGCGGTAAAGCACCAGATCGGTCCGCACCAAAGTTCTCCATCGCCATCGACCCGCACCAGTCCTTCAACATTTGGTGCGGCCGCAATCGCGCGCGGCCAGAAGGTCTTGGCAGCCGTGTTTCGCTCAACCACTGCGACTTCCCATTGCCCGGGATAAAGTTCCAGCACTTGCCGCAACACCTCGGTCGCGATGCCACTGCGCCGGTACTGCCGCGCGACGAAAAATTCGCCCATGTTCCGTTCGACCGTTTGGCCATTCCTGTGTGAACGGGTGTTTATCAGGACGAAGCCTGCAGTCCGCCCATCGAAACGAATGACCAATGCGTGGGCACCATCTACACCCCAATAATCATCAAGGTCCGGAAGCGGCGAAAATACGCCTTGCTCCGTGAACGGAAAGACTGTGGAGTCGATCGGATCCAGCTCTGAAAAATCGTAGATGTAGAATTGAGAAAGACCCTCGACCAAGGCGCGGTTCGACGCGCTTACCGATTCGAGTTTCACACGATCCGCAAGGCATGATTCAGTCGACAAAGACCGGTTGCCGTTTCTCCATATTCGCCATGACCGCCTCAACCTGATTAGGGGTGCGCATCAGCTTCATCTGCTCGGCAGTTTCGGCGATCAGCAATTCTGCATCGCTGGCATGGCCGATCTGGTTGCACAGCCTTTTGGCCCCGCGAATGGCGTGCGGGTTTTTATTCGCGATGACCTGCGCCAATTCGAGAGCCTTGGCATGGGGGTTGAAATCAATATGCGTCACAAAGCCGAGGTCCTTTGCTTCTGCGCCCGTAAACTCGCGATTGGTGTAGGTCAGTTCACGCAATATATCGTCGCGCACCATTGTTCGCCACAAGGGGAAGCCCGCCATGTCCGGGACTAGTCCCCATTTGAGCTCCATGATCGAACAGCGCGTTTCGGGATGGGCAATGCGGATATCTGCGCCTGAAAGGAGCTGGAATCCGCCGCCAAGTGCAACGCCATGTGCCGCTGCGATGACCGGGACAGGTAGCATTCGCCAACCCCAGGCAACATGTTGCGGTAGATTTGCATCGCCATAACTGCGCGCACTAAGGTCATTTCCTGAACCTCCACCCGCCATGCTGGCCATGTCGAGCCCCGCACAAAAAGCGCGCCCTTCACCTGACAGTAAGACAACACGCAAGCCTGCGGTCTTCTCCAGAACAGCAATTGCCTCCGCAATTCCAGCAAACATCGCCGGATCAAGCGCGTTCATCTTGTCAGAACGGATCAGGCGGACATCGGCGATGCCATCCTCAAGCATGGTAATACTGACACGGTCTTTCATGCGCTTTTCCTCTTCAAGGCAGTTTCGACCAACGGTAATTGGTCATTCCCAAAATACATATCTGTGCGATCGACAAACAGGGTCGGCGAGCCATAGCCGCCGCGTGCAATCAGTTCATCGGTATTGGCGCGCAACCGACTCTTGATTGCATCTGTCACCGAAAGCGTGCGGATCGCTTCACCGTCAAGGCCGGCCTGCTTTGCAAATCTTTCCAGCACATCGGGATCATCGAGATTCTCGCCGCGTCCGATAAACCCTTCAAACGCCGCTTTTGCAAAGGCGTGAAGAGCCGGTTGATCATCCTCGAGCGCACAGGCCATCCGCATCGCGTTCACGCTCTTGGCCGGATGATAAGGGTTGGGGAAGGTAAGTGTCACTCCAGCCAGCGCTGCCCAGTCCTTCAATATTTTTCCGCTATGCGCAAAGCGGCGATTGTCGGGATTCTCACGCGCTGCATAGACTTGCTGATTGACTGCATTGAAAACGCCACCGACGAGGATCGGGCGATAGAGGATAGCCGCTCCGGTCCGCGCCAGCACGCCGTCGACATTGGTGAAGGCAAGATAAGTCCACGGGCTTGAAAGATCGAAGAAGAATTCGATGGTGTTCATTTCGCCTTGATCCCGAACAATATCTCGCGCGCCGTGGTATCGTCACGGCTGGCGCTGTTACGCAATTCCTTGAGTAGTGCCATCCCCTTCTCAACCGCTGGGCGGCCTCGCAAGCGGGTGAACCAGCTTTGCGCCGCAGGAAATTCGGAAAGGTCAATCTCGCGCGCCTTGACCGTCGCGATCCAGGGAAAGATGGCCATGTCCGCAATCGAGTAGGCGCCGGCCACACAGTCACCCGTCGATGCAAGCTGCTTGTCGAGTACGCCCAACAGCCTCTTGCATTCACGGTCATAGCGTTCGACGGCGTAGGGGATTTTTTCCGGGGCATAGAGTTTGAAATGCCCGTCCTGCCCGAACATCGGCCCAATCCCGCCCATCTGCCACATCAGCCATTCGATGACACGCATCCGCCCGCGAACGTCTGCTGGCAGGAAATGCCCTGTCTTTTCGGCAAGATAGAGCAGGATCGCACCGGTTTCGAACACACTCACAGCGTCGCCGCCGCCTGGCGGATCATGATCGACTATCGCCGGCATCCGGTTGTTGGGACTGATCGCAAGGAAGTCCGGCTCGAACTGGTCGCCAGTGCCAATGTTGACCGGGATTGTCGTATACGCCAGCCCCATTTCCTCAAGTGCGATCGAAATCTTCCAGCCATTTGGCGTGGGCCAGTAGTATAAATCGATCATTCAGCGAATCCTGAGGCCACAATCGTCAATCCGACCAGTAGTTGAGTTCGAGGACGACATCATTCGGATCGTGAATGAACATCTGGCGCAACCCGATCGACGAGATCTCGTTGAGCGCATAGTCAATGCCACGTGCATCGAGATTACTCCGCATGGCATCAAAACCCGCGCAATTGAACGCGATGTGGTGGACCGCGCCCGTCGGACCCGGCGCGACTTCGCGATCATAGGCACGTGGGCAATCGAGGCTGTTAATGTGAACGATTGCCCTTCCTGCATCATCATACATCCATTGAACCATCGTGGCGGGCGCTGGGGCTGGTCCGTTGCGCCGGTCCAGACCGAGGACATCAGCGTAGAAAAGCGCCGTCGTCTCAATGTCCGCGGCGATGACGTTGAAATGATCGAGCGCATTGACTTTCATGACTGCTCCTTCAGGCTTTCGCCTTGTCCCAATATTGGTCTCGCAAAAGCCTTTTATAGAGCTTGCCCGTATCATGGCGCGGAAGCTCCGCCATGAAATCGATACGGCGTGGAATTTTAACACCCGACAATTTCTCGCGCGCATAGCTGATCAGATCATCACGCAACGCATCGTCCGCTTTGGCCATATCGACCGGCTGGATCACGGCGATGACTTCCTCACCCATCTCCTCATGCGGCCCTCCGATGACGGCCACATCCTGCACGCGGTGGTGCGTAACCAGATGGTTTTCGATTTCCTGGGGATAAATATTCACGCCCCCGGAAATGATCATGAAACTCTTGCGATCGGTGAGATAGAGATAGCCCTCCTCATCTGCCCAACCCACATCGCCAAGCGTCGACCAGCCCTTCGAATTGCGCGTCGACGCGGTCTTTTCGGCATCGCCGTGATATTCGAAGACATTCTCGCTTTCGAAATATATTGCGCCCTCGGTGCGCGCCGGAACTTCGGTCTCGCAGTCGTCGGCCATGACATGAAGAATGCCAAGGACAGCCTTCCCGACCGAGCCCTTGTGCTCAAGCCAGTCCTTTGAACTGATAAAGGTCATGCCATTACCTTCGGATCCGGCGTAATACTCTTCAAGCACCGGGCCCCACCAGTCGATCATCGCCTCCTTGACCGGGATCGGGCAAGGCGCCGCTGCGTGAACCGCACAGTCGATTGTCGACAGATCATATTTGGCCCGCACGTCTGCAGGAAGTTTCAGCATCCTGATAAAATGGGTCGGCACATATTGGCCGCAGGTAACCTTGTACTTTTCGATCGCGGCAAGCGCTCCTTCGGGATCGAACTTTTTCATCATCACGACCGTCCCGCCAATCTTGTGGATCGTCATTGACCAGCGAAGCGGCGCTGCGTGATAGAGCGGGGCCGGGCTCAGGTAGACGCTGTCCGCGCTGAAACGGTAAAGTCCCATCGCGAGCATGACCAGTGCGTTGCTTTGGGCAATCCCGGGATCCTCCGGCAAGGGAATCCGCACACCCTTTGGCCGTCCTGTCGTGCCGGATGAATAGAGCATGTCGACGCCCGCGCGTTCATCGGCAATTGGGCCGGGCGGCATGGACGAAACCACCTCTTCCCAGGATCCATAGCCTTCGATTGATCCTCCCAATGCATAGCGTTCCAGTTTCGTCTGAAGCTGCTGCGCGGCGCCGGAAAGGCTGGCCGAGACTATCAACAATTTGGCACCAGAGTTTTTGAGAATGTAATCCGTCTCGTCGGCGGTCAGTTTCGATGAAATGCAGACATAGTGGAGGC
>JANNLW010000217.1:0-1746 GCA_031397145.1 Sphingomonadales bacterium
CGCTGCATCGGGGCTTTTGAATGGTAAGCTGAATATTGCCCAACCCGAAGAATTGGGTCGGCTTGCGCAAGCTTGGAGCCAACTTGCAAATGCAACTTTGGCACGAAAATCGGCCGCTCTACGTCGCTTTTATGGGTTTCTTGTCGATGAAGGGTTTAGAGTTGACGATCCATCGTCGGCCTTGGCTCGACCGGTAACCCGCCGTGCATTGCCAAAGGTTCTGAGCCGCGACGATGTCGGCCGCCTTTTTAGTGAAATTGAAGCCAGGTTGCACAAGGCGATCGACAAAGACAGATCCGTGCGACTGTCGGCTCTTGTCGAACTTCTTTATGGCTCGGGATTGAGGGCGACTGAACTGGTTTCACTCAATATCAGGGCGATAAGCACGGATCGACCGTTCGCAATTCTTCGCGGAAAGGGGGGCAAGGAGCGGCTGGTACCGGTCTCGGATCGAGCGCGGATAGCGGTTGCGCGCTGGGTCGAGATCAGGCCATCCGGATCGATATGGCTCTTTCCGTCAGGAAAGACTCATCTCAGCCGTGTTAGATTATTTCAAATTATCAAGGGCTTGGCGATTGATTCTGGCATTAAGCCAGAACGAGTGAGTCCCCATGTGTTACGGCATGCTTTTGCAACCCATATGCTCGAGGGGGGTGCAGATTTGCGAGCGTTGCAGACGATGTTGGGACACGCGGATATCGCTACGACGGAAATCTATACCCATGTGGATAGCAAACGGCTTGTGGAACTTGTCGAACGGGCACATCCTCTCGTTGACGCCGCTGCACGTCGCTCCTAACCCCGTCGCATGATTGCCTATCTTGATTTCGAGAAACCATATGCCGAATTGCAGGCGCGCATCGCTGAGTTGAGGGTTGCTGCCGA
This sequence comes from Sphingomonadales bacterium, assembly GCA_031397145.1. Lineage (GTDB taxonomy): Bacteria > Pseudomonadota > Alphaproteobacteria > Sphingomonadales > Sphingomonadaceae > Aquisediminimonas. The sequence goes on from JANNLW010000217.1 coordinate 886, forward strand.
AGATGGCCCCGCCAATATCGATTCCGAACTTCGAAAGTTGGAAACCAAGGCGGATCGGCTCTTGCGCGATACATATGCAAAGCTGACGCCCTGGCAGAAAACACAGGTCGCTCGTCATCAGCAGCGCCCTCATTTCAAGGATTATGTAAGCCGACTGGTCGAGGAATTCATGCCAATGTCCGGAGATCGCTCCTTTTCCGATGACCAGGCAATTGTTGGCGGATTTGGAAGGATGAACGGTCGCCGGGTTATGGTGATTGGTCACGAAAAAGGGCATGATACTGCCAGTCGGCTCAAGCATAACTTCGGGATGGGAAAACCAGAGGGATATCGTAAAGCCGTCCGGTTGATGCAGCTTGCCGATCGGTTTGGAATCGCGGTTGTGACGATCGTTGATACCGCAGGTGCCTTTCCGGGCATCGAAGCCGAGGAGCGGGGACAGGCCGAGGCAATCGCCAGATCAACTCAGGCCACACTCGAACTTACCGTACCTGTAGTCGCAGCGATTGTGGGTGAAGGTGGATCGGGTGGCGCAGTAGGACTTGCTGCCGCGAACCGAGTGGTCATGTTTGAACATGCGATTTATTCCGTAATCACCCCCGAAGGGTGCGCATCGATTCTGTGGAGGACGTCGGACAAGGCGGCGGAAGCTGCCGAGGCCATGCGAATCACTGCAGCGGACGTCTATCGATTGGGCGTCATTGATACTGTTGTGCCAGAACCGGTTGGTGGCGCACATCGCTCTCCGGAAATGGCGATCGACACACTCGGAGCGGCCATAAATAAGGCTTTGGACGAGTTATCTGCGCTTGATGGCAATGCTCTTCGTACCGATCGGCGGCGAAAATTTCTTGCGATGGG
>JANNLW010000322.1:0-2733 GCA_031397145.1 Sphingomonadales bacterium
GCTCATCGCCCATCGGTACATGTATGCCATTCAGGAATGGGTTGGGGCCATCTTCCTTCATCCGGTCCCGGTTGAATTCGGCGATTTTCGTGACGCCTTTTGTGACAGTCTTGCGGATCAGGGTTTCGACGACGCTGGCCATTGTTTTAACTCCTTGGTTGAATTGTCATTTGATCATGGTGTGAATCTGCCAGTCAATGAGGCAGAGCGCAGAAGTTGCGAGCAACAAAAGTCCGCCGACAAACGGGCGGCGCAGGGCTATCAGGTTAGCGGCTCCGCAAACTGCAAACAGGGTAGCCGCCAAAAAGCTCAAAATGGGAACGCCGCCGACCAGTCGAGAATAGTATATTGCGATACCCATTGTTGCCCAGAAGAGTGAGGGAAGGTGCCAGACCGCGCGGACTATCGACTGGGTAGAGCGCGAACGTAGAATGCCTGTTTGCGTCTCAGCATAGAGTGGTCGCAATATCCGGCGTTCACCGATCATCGAATGCAGGGCTCCAATCGAACTTCCCAATATTGCTACTCCGGCTGCTGCGAATACGGACATTGGGACATCCTTGAAAAGCGAATCGATAATGTTTACAGTGATAATATGAGTGAAAATGATAACAGTGTCAACATCGATGATGATATAGGGCGATACCATCATGGAGATTTGCGGGCAGCGCTGATTGCCGAAGGGCTAAGGTTGCTGGCAACCAGCGACGTTGAACATATGAGCCTTCGCGAAATCGCCCGCAACGTTGGTGTCAGTGCGACGGCCGTATATCGTCATTTTCCCGACAAGAACGCGCTTCTTGGCGCGCTTGCGGCGTCCGGGGGAGAGCAGCTGGCCGATCAACAATTGGAGGCGCAACGCCATGCGGGTGGCGGCATCGAAGGATTTAATGCGACCGGGCGTGTCTATGTGCGCTTCGCGTTGGCAAACCCTGCACTGTTTCGATTGATGATGTCCAACGCGAGGGAAGGAAGCGAATCCGAAAGTGAGAAGTCAACCGGCCTCGGCCTTCTTCGGCGAAATATTGCAATGCTTGCCGGCCCGGAAGCGAATGAGAATGCTCAACGTGTTCGCGCAATCCAATCCTGGGCGATTGTCCACGGGCTGGCAATGTTGATGCTTGATGGTCAAGTGCCACCAGACGAGATGTTGATCGAAGAAGTGGTCAATTCGGGAGCCATGCATGGGGGTGGATGATCCCGGTTCACACGTTGCGCAAGCAATGTCATAGTCAGCCTATGACAGGGGGAATCGAAGCGGCAGGAGATATTGTAACGGGCGGACTGATCGCGCAGGCCGTTGAGCCAGCTGCCGGTGATGTCTCGACCGAGACAAGGGGTGACTGCCTTAACTGCGGCATGAAAGTTATTGGCAGTCACTGCCATAATTGCGGACAATCCGCACGAGTCCACCGTACTCTGATGGCTTTCTGGCATGATTTCACGCATTCGATCCTGCACTTCGAAGGCAAGATCTGGCGGACCTTGCCCTTGCTGTTTTTCAAGCCTGGTCAATTGACGCTGCGCTATGTCCATGGGGAGCGCGCCCGGTTCGTTTCGCCCCTTGCGTTGTTTCTCTTCGCTATTTTCCTGATGTTCGGAACGTTCAACTGGGTTGGCATGCCTTTCCCGAGCGGCCAGACGAACCATGACAGGATCGCCGAGGGCCAGACGCAATTGAAGGCCGAACTCGCGAAAGCAAAGGACAGGGTGGCCAAGCTCGAAAAGTCTGGCGCACCGAGGAGTCAGATTGACGCTGTTCGCAAGGATGTAGAGGGGCTCGAAATTGGCCTCAAAGTGGCCAATGGCATTGATGCCAATGATCTGAGCTTGGACGATGCCGATTTGCATATTGGCATCCCGAGCATCGATAAGGCCTTCAAGCACGCGATCAAGAACCCCGCCCTGCTTGGTTACAAGATACAGTCAAACGCGTATAAATTCAGTTGGGCGCTGATCCCCATATCCATTCCCTTTGTCTGGCTGCTTCTCGCTTTCCGCCGCGAGTTCAAGCCCTATGACCACGCGATTTTCGTGACCTATTCGCTTTCGTTCATGAGCCTCTTGCTCGTCGTGCTTTCTCTATTTGCAAAAATTGGCCCGCTGGAGGGTTTTCGTGGGCCACTCATCGCGCTCGCGCCGCCCGTGCACATGTTCTTCCAGCTTCGCGGCGCCTATCGGCTTGGCATTTTCTCGGCAGCTTGGCGCACAGTCGCATTGCTCTTGATGGCTTTTGTCGTACTTGGTGTGTTTGGAGTTCTGCTGGTGATGCTTGGCGTGACGGGCTAGACTGCCGTTCGGTCGAGGATACGTAGTCTGATTTTCCTGTTTTTGAGTAGCGGCGCGACAATCGCTGCCATCCGGCTCTGGCGCTCGCCAACGAGCGCTCGATTGAAAAACGTGTTGGCAACCACGTCGGCAATCTGAAGTCCGGGCAGAACGTGGCTCAATTCCAGACTGGCCAGCCCGAGTGGCGAAACAAGACGGCTGATGTCGTCATTGATTACCGCCAAAGTATTCGCGTCATAGCGCCCATCGTCGATCACGACGCCAAGGCAGCCTCCGCTTTCAGGGATCAAAGCGCCGATGACATCGCTCAGCAATGCTGAATAGACGTTCCGGTCATGATCGCCGCGGTCCTCTCCGGGACCGGGTTGGATAGCGGAAATCGCGACGCCAACAGTGGCGCGCGCGCTTGAATCCTTGAACAGTTCGAAAAAAGTGCCCGTTCAG
>JANNLW010000260.1:0-4995 GCA_031397145.1 Sphingomonadales bacterium
GCGCCGTCGGCGCGGCGATACAGCACCACGCACTCGCCGATGATCGTTCGCTCAATCGGAGACGCGCCAATCTCGTCATCCCAAGCTGCGACGTACCAGGCATTTTTCAGCATCCAAACGTCCCTTGTTCGCTATTTTTCCGAGGCCATAAATCCAGACCGCGTCTGGCGGAGCAAGTGCTTGAAAATCTTGGTGAGCCCTGCTGGATTCGAACCAGCGACCTACTGATTAAAAGTCAGTTGCTCTACCGACTGAGCTAAGGGCCCCACCAAGGCCGCACCCCCTATGCGGCGGGGCGTCTGCGGTCAAGGCGCGCTTTGAGTTGGCGGATGGTCAATCCCGTAAGCGGATCGCGCCAGCGTGGTGCAATTGTCGCGAGCGGGTCGAGAACGAACGAACGGCTCCGAAATCCAAGGTGGGGCACGGCGAGTTCGGGTGTTGCCCAAGCGCCGCCCGACCAGAGAATGATATCAAGATCGAGGACGCGCGAAGACCAGCGCGCACCGCCCGGTTGTCTCCCAAACTGGCACTCGATCTTCTTCAGCCGCTTCAATAGCCTTGGCGGATCAAAACGCGTCTCCACAAGCGCAGCCGCGTTGGCAAAATGACGGCGCGATGGCCCGAGCGGACGGCTCCGGATGATAGCCGATCGTGCCTTGAGCCTGACCTGTTTGCGATCGAGCCGGGCAAATGCTGCTTCCAGGACACGCTCTGGCGAGCCGTAACGCGCATGGCGCCGGTTTGAGCCAAGCGAGAGCGCATACCAGCCTTGCACCGCGTCAGACGGTCTTCAGATAGTCGAGATAACAGCCCTCCGGTGGGCCATCGATTGCATCCCGCAACGGAGCCAACGCTTCCCTCGCAAGATGATCGCCGGCGCCCTTGTGGGCGGCGATCGATTCCCACTTCTCGATGAAAACGAACCGATGCTCGTCACCCGCGTCACGGAGCAATTCAACGCCTTCGCTGCCCGGTACCTTGCGAACTGCATCTGCAAGATTCGACAGCGCCGTTTCCAGTTGAGCGCTGCCACCCGGTTTGGCGGTCATGATATAGTGGCGGGCAACGGTCATGTCTTTTCTCCCATAGACTCTCAGATGTCGGCCACGAGCCGGCCATACATATCGGGCCGCCGATCGCGGAAAAAGCCGAACGTGGCCCGATGCTTTCGGATTGCCGAAAGGTCGAAACGTGCGTCAAGCACGCCTTGCGACCCATCGCCAAACTCCGAAACCAAATCACCGCGCTCGTCGGTAATGAAGCTATGGCCATAAAAGCGCATCGCGCCCTCTATACCGGTGCGGTTTGCTGCGACGATTGGCACGACATTCGAAACAGCATGTCCGATCATGGCGCGGCGCCAGAGCCGTGACGTATCGAGATCCTCCGCTGCGGGTTCATCGCCGATCGCGGTCGGGAAGAACAGGATATCGGCCCCCATTAACATCATCGCCCGCGCGGTTTCGGGATACCACTGGTCCCAGCATATCCCGACGCCGATCATACCGTATCGGGTCGGCCAAACCTTGAAGCCTGTATTTCCGGGGCGAAAATAGAATTTCTCCTCATACCCCGGCCCGTCGGGAATATGGGTCTTGCGATAGACGCCCATAATCGCGCCGGTATCGTCGATCATTGCAAGGCTGTTGTAATGGTGCGGGCCATCAACCTCGAAAAAGCTGGTCGGGATATAGACTGCAAGCTCGGCGGCTAGAGCCTGCATCGATTGCACAGCCTTGTGCTCTGAAACGGGCCTGGCGCGGGCAAAAAACCGGTCCTCTTGAGTTTGACAAAAATAATGCCCCTCGAAGAGTTCGGGCGGCAGGATAATCTTTGCCCCGCGCGCGGCCGCGTCGCGCACCATTGTTGAAACCAAAGCTATATTGGCATCGATATCATCGCTTAATGCGAGCTGTAGGGCGGCAACATGCATCATGCTCATAGTGAAGGCACTTGCTGGCTGATGCAATGGAATGAGCCGCCGCCGGTCAGGATATGGTTGGAGGGCAAGCCGATTGTCTCGCGCTCGGGGAATAGCTTGGCTATCGCTGCAACGGCCGCAGTATCGCTGGGCCCGCCATAGGTCGGAACAATAACCGCGACATTGCCAATGTAGAAATTCATATGACTTGCAGGCAGGATTTCACCATCGACTTCATGCATCCCTGACGAAGGGATCAAAACGACTTCGACAGGCCAGTCCTTTGCGCGATCCAGCGCATCGGCGAATGTGCCAGCATTGGGGTCGTTATCGCCGAATGGTGCTGGAATGGCGAGCTTGCCCGGTCCGACAAAGCGCGCAATATTGTCGACATGGCCATCGGTATGGTCATTGTGAAGACCCACGCCGAGCCAAAGAATCTTCTCCAACCCAAGATCTGCGCACAGCCTGTCTTCTATGTCGCGGCGTGAAAGTTCCGGATTGCGATTGGGGTTTAGCAGGCATTGCCCGGTTGTGACGCACAAACCCGCACCATCGACATCGATGGCCCCGCCTTCAAGGATCCAGTTGCATGGTTCGCGCATGATCCCTGCCTGTTCGCACAGGACACGGGCAAGACCGTCATCGAGTGGGGATGGGTATTTCCCTCCCCAGCCATTGCCGCGAAAATCGAGCGCGAGGTGCCCATGCGCGTTGCGGACAATGATCGGGCCGGTATCGCGCAGCCATATGTCGAAAAACGGCGCCGAGACTATATGGGCGACATCTCCGGCCAATGCATGGGCGGCTTCCTCGGCAACGCCGTTGGCACAGACAAGCTGAACCTTTTCGCCGCGCCCGCCGGCGTGAACCGCGCGCGCGAACGCCGCAACCTCGGCTTGCGCGCCCTCAAGATCGTCAAGCCAAAGATCCACCGCACTTGGAAAGCCAATCCAGACGCTGTCATGCGGCGCCCATTCAGGTTGTTGGATGCGATTCATGAGACCGCACTAGCCCTGCCGAGGTAGCACGTTCAAGTCTGCGATCTTATGCTGGAACAGTTACTGTCAATTAAGAATTCACCGCGTCCTTTGCGGCATTTGCCTTCTTGCTCGCCCCGGACGAACGAATGGCACTCCCGAGCAAGGCGAACCCTAGGCCAAACTGCAACCATGTGCCCGGTTCTGGAAGAGCCGAGAAACCGCCCGGCGTATCTATCGGGGCTGGCGATGATCCAAAATCGACCCGATTTATGGGAGTCGAGGTCAGCGCTAACCTCGATGGAGGAAGCGATGGATCAAACGGCGTTCCGATCAACGTCGGCATCGAAAACGTCAAGGCTTCGCCGCCCTGTGTAAGGACAGGTATCTCCGAAGGACAGGGAGCCGCCATTGCGGTCTGCATGGGGACATTGGCTGCTGGCGTCGCCCGGGGTGCAATACGCCGTGCTGGCGCATGACGCGGCGCCGTTACCCTGTGAACCGCGCTGCGAACTTGTGGCACCTGCGTGACAACAACCGCCGCGCCAACCGGACAAATACATAGTGCTGCAACCTTGGCAGCATTCGAAGCAGCGAGGCTCCCCAACATTTGTTTACTCCCCTTAATACTGACTACTCAACAGTGTAAGCAAAACGCCACAAAAAACCAGTTTTTTCGTGCTTAATGACTGATTCTATTAATGAATTTAGTAAACGGCGAATGCCTATTTCTCTTCAACGATTGTGCGTGAACAAGCCGTGAATGGCAATGCCCGACTACCGCACAGAAACGGAAACATGCTTTGGCTGGCAGGCTCTAGGTTTTGAAAGCAAGCCACGGGAAGCTTCCAAGCCCATAACAACCTATTCGGTATCGACTTGAACGCAGGAGACCAAAATGGCTTATCGAATCACCGGACTCAATCGCGACGAATTTGAAACACTGTTCGGGCTTGATGACGAAGCGCTTGCAGCGCACGGTGCAATTCGCATCAAAGCGACCGCAGACAAGGGCTTTCCCTGTCGGATCAGCCTTCAAGATGCCAATGCAGGCGAAACACTTCTGCTGCTGAACCATACAAGCCATGACGTGGCCACGCCATTTCGTTCGTCCTACGCCATTTATGTCCGCGAAGCGGCGCATCAAACCGCATCGTTTGACGATGCGACCCCGCCCGTTTTCGACGATCGCCCTTTGGGGTTGCGCGCGTTTGGTTCGGATGGAATGCTTCGCAACGCCGCGCTCGCACTTCCCGGCCAGGTCGACGCGCGAATTCGCGAACTTTTCTCCGACGAGACAATCGCCTATATCCACGCCCATAACGCTGCACACGGCTGTTTTGCGGCGCGGGTGGAGCGGGTATGATGTCGGTTGATCCAGATTTCGCCTTTGCGGCATTTGACCGGCGCGATCGTGCCTTGGACGGCCAATTCGTCGGTGCGGTGAAAACCACACGGATTTATTGCAAGCCAAGCTGTCCGGCTCGACGCCCTCTGCGCGAGAATGTCGAATTTTTTGCAACGGCTGCCGAAGCACGCGACGCCGGTTATCGTTCCTGCATGCGCTGCAAGCCGGATGAGGTCGGACGCGACCGTGAGGCAGTGGCAAAGGCATTGAAGCTGATCGAGGCAGCAGAAGATGCACTTTCGCTCGAGGAACTGGCCGAGGCGGTGGATTATGCCCCGCATCATTTTCACCGGCTGTTCAAACGCGATACCGGCGTCACCCCAGCCGCCTATGCTCGCGGGATGCGCGCCAACCGAGCGGAGGCCGCGCTCAGCGGGAAGGGATCGATCACTGACGTGATCTATGAAGCAGGCTATTCAGGGCCAAGCCGGTTCTACGCAGAAACGAACGGCCGTCTCGGCATGACTCCAAGTGCGTGGAGAAATGGTGGGGCCGGCGTCACCATCCGCTGGGCCTTGGCGGATACCGCTCTCGGCAAAATGCTACTCGCCGCGACCGACCGGGGGATTTGTCGGCTCTCGTTCGATGAAGATGAAGGAGAGCTTTTTCGCCGCTTTCCGGCAGCGCGGATCGAGAACGGAGGGGCCGCACTGGCAGACCTTGTCAGGAGCGCGGTTGCGGCCGTC
>JANNLW010000305.1:0-1087 GCA_031397145.1 Sphingomonadales bacterium
CCGGCGGCACCCATCCCGCCACCGATACACAAGGTCACCACGGCGCGTTTTGCGCCGCGCCTTTTACCTTCAATCAATGCATGGCCGGTCAGGCGCGAACCGGACATCCCGAATGGATGCCCGATGGCAATCGCGCCACCATCGACATTGAGCTTGTCATTGTCGATCCCGAGGCGGTCACGGCTGTAAATGACCTGAACGGCAAAGGCTTCGTTCAATTCCCAGAGATCGATGTCATCGACCGTCAGTCCATGCCGTTCGAGCAGCTTTGGTACCGCGAAGACCGGACCTATTCCCATTTCGTCGGGCTCGCAGCCAGCAACAGCGAAACCGCGAAAAGCGCCCATCGGCGTGAGCCCCCGTCGCGCTGCTTCCTTTGCGGACATGACGACACAAACACTCGCGCCATCGGAGAGTTGGCTGGCATTTCCCGCCGTCACGGTTCCACCGTCATAAACCGGTTTCAAACCTGAAATGCTTTGAAGAGTTGTGCCGGGCCGCATGCCTTCGTCGCGGTCTAGCGTGACGGACTCTTCGCCCGTCACATTCCCATCCCTGTCCTTTATTTTCTTCGTGACGGTAATCGGAACGATTTCCTGGGCCAACCTTCCGGCCTCGAATGCGGCCGACACGCGGCGCTGCGATTCCGCGCCATATTCGTCCTGCATTTCGCGAGTGACGCCATATCGTTTCGAAACATTTTCCGCGGTGTCGATCATTGGCAGCATCAGGTCGGGGCGATTGGCTTGCACCCAATCCGAATGGTAGTGTTTCAGATTCTTGTTGGGCAGCACCAGGGAAACAGAATCCAGCCCGCCCGCAACATAGATGCCTTCCTCGCCAGACATGATCCGTTGCGCTGCGATGGCAATTGTCTGCAAGCCCGAAGAGCATTTACGGTCCAGCGTCATTCCCGAAACAGTAACCGGCAAACCGGCCCGCAAGGCCGCAACGCGGGCGATATTGTTTCCGGTCGCACCCTCGGGATGGGCAGAGCCCAGGAGAACGTCATCAACCTCGCCCGGCGCCACCCCTGCCCGCTCGATCGCTGCGGTGATGACATGGGCAGCAAGATCTGAACCGTGCG
>JANNLW010000351.1:0-1176 GCA_031397145.1 Sphingomonadales bacterium
TCCGGAATACCGATCACCGCCACTTCGGCAACGGCGGGATGCCCATAGATCGCGCTTTCGACTTCCGCCGGATAGACGTTTTCGCCGCCAGTGATGATCATGTCCTTCACCCGGTCGTGGATGAAGAGATAACCGTCTGCATCCATGTACCCGGCATCGCCGGTGCGAACCCACCCATCGGCACTCATCGTCTTGGCGGTCGCCTCCGGCAGATTCCAGTAAGTCATCATGTTGTTCGACGATCGCGTGACAATCTCTCCCACCGCGCCGGTCTGGACCTCGTTGCCCGCTTCATCGATGATTTTAAGCTCGACGCCGGGCAGGGCTTTGCCAGCGGCGCGCATTCTCGGGTTGCCGTTTGGATCATGATCCTCGGGCGGCAACATGACGACCGTGCCAGTCGTTTCGGTCATGCCATAGGCCTGGAGAAACTGGGCGCCGAACACCTGCATGCATTCGCGAAGCAGTTCGAGCGGGATCGGGGCCGCACCATAGATCACATATTTGAGGCGGCTGAAATCGGTCACCCTGGCATCGGGGTGGTTGATCACCATCTGCAACGCGGCTGGAACCATGAAGAAACGCGTGACGCCTCCGGTCGCGACGGCTTCGAGGATGCCACCCGGTTCGAATTCCGCCATGATATGGCTCGTAACCCCCGCCGCGAGGGCCATGACGCCAATCCCGGTGCCGCCGATATGGGCGCAGGGCATGCATGACAGGACGACCTCGTCCTCATCCCATTGCGACCAAGGAAGCCCCGCATCGAGCTGGGGAATGCGCAAGCCAAACAGGTTGAGGTTGGACAGGACGGCCCCTTTCGGGTTCCCGGTTGTGCCCGATGTATAGAGCTGGAGGACGGCTTCGTCTGGCCCCGCAGCTTCGAACTCAATGCGGCTGGCCGAGAGTATCCAGCGTTGTGCTTCGTCTGCGCTGAAGATCCTTTGGACATGGGACAGATCTTTCCTCAGCGCCTGCGTTGCCCCATCAAAACCGGGTCCGGTGAATAGCATCAGAGCCCGTGTATCGTTGACGATATAGGCAATCTCGGCCGGGGCGAGTCGCCAGCCAACCGGCACCATCACCACCCCGATCCGCGCGGCTCCGTAGAAAAGCTGGTAATAGAGATCGCTGTTCTTCCCGAGCCACGCGATCCTGTCTCCCTTTTTGAGGCCG
>JANNLW010000405.1:0-3459 GCA_031397145.1 Sphingomonadales bacterium
GTTTACGTTGGTTGGCGAAGACGGAAAGGCTGTTCGCGATACTGATTTCAAGGGAAAATACCGGCTCATATATTTTGGCTACACGTTCTGCCCTGATGTTTGCCCTGTTGATGTCCAGAAACTGATGCTTGGGCTGAAGACGTTTGAACGGGAGGACCCCGCCCGAGCGGCAAAGGTCCAACCACTCTTCATCACGGTTGATCCTGAACGCGATACACCGGTCGCGCTTGAGTCGTTCACAAACGCTTTTCACCCAAGGCTCATCGGCCTGACCGGATCGCCTGCAGCAATTGCAGATGTGGCGAAATCCTATGGAGTCTATTTCCAAATGGCCCCAGGTGTGACTCCCGGCACCTATCTGGTCGATCACAGCCGGGCGACAGCCCTGTATGGGCCGGATGGAGATCCGATTGCGTTCATTCCTGAAAGCGGCTCACCCGATGAAATTGCGCGCGAGCTTGGCCGCTGGGTCAAATGAGCGGGCGTTTTTGGGAGGACGTGCCACTGGCCCGACTCGATAGGGCGCAATGGGAGGCCTTGTGTGACGGTTGCGGAAAATGCTGTATCCACAAGCTCGAAGATGAAGACACAGGGGAGCTGCATCCAACCAATGTCGCCTGTCGACTTCTCGATCGGGCCACTGGCCGCTGTTCAGACTACAAACATCGCCATGCACATGTGCCCGAATGCATCAGGCTGACGCCGGCCAAGCTGGTGACCATGGATTGGCTTCCTGAAACATGCGCCTATGTGTTGCGTGCTGAAAACAAACCTTTGCCGGAATGGCATTATCTAGTTTGTGGAGATCGCGACGCGATTCACCGCGCGGGCGCCTCTGTCAGGGGCTGGACAATATCGGAAGATGATGCGGGCGATCTGGAACATCATATCCTCGACACCTCGGACTGAGCCGGTTTTTTCGGGAGGGGTCCACATACGGCCGTTGACCCTGATAAGGTCAGCGCGCGCGCGACAGATGCGACTTGTCGTCAGTCCGCGCGACGCATGCGTTCGCCTCACAATTCCAAGGCACGCGGGGCTTGTGGAGGCTTACCGCTGGGCTGAAACCAAGCGAGGCTGGATTGAAGCGCAGCTGGCTGCATTTCCTTCTCCTCAGCCAGTTCAACCCGGCATGAGCATAGCTTTTGCCGGCAGGATGCTGACGCTTGAATGGGACGAGAGCTATCCTCGCAAACCCTGTTGCATCGGGACCAGCCTTCGTGTCGGCGGGCCGCACGCTTCGCTCGAGTTTCGTCTGCTTCGATGGATCAAGGCCGAGGCCCGTATTCTGCTTGAGGAAGAAAGTCGCGCCTGTGCAGCACAAATTGGTGTCACGCTTGGCCGTGTATCCGTTGGAGATCCAGTGTCGCGTTGGGGCAGCTGTGCGGCCTCGGGTGATCTTCGCTATAGCTGGCGACTCATTCTGGCGCCCGAGCATGTGCGGCGGGCGACTGTCGCGCACGAGGTCGCGCACCGTGTTCACATGAATCATGGCCGAGAATTTCACGCGCTGGTGGCTATGCTGCACGGTGAAGATCCCGCACCAGCCCGGCGCTGGTTGCGGACGCATGGAACCGAACTTCACTGGTTCGGGCGCGCAGCCTGAGGCAGGAGTTCGGATGGCGGATTGCCGCTTTCGTCGGGGGCCCCCGGATTTGAAACTATGTCTTCAGCGGTGTTCGGAACTTCGCCGACCGGATTTCCGTCAGCATCGACAAAGACGCCATCGTCAGGCGTGCCAAAATAGGCCTCCGCGTCTGGCTCGAGTTGCCATTCGGGAAGAGTCACCTCGGTGTCGAAGGGCTCAACATTTCGGTTCGCAACAGCGACCCGCATGAACGCCGAGAAAGCCCGTGCAGGCGCGGTGCCACCCTGAAGCCCTCGAACGGTGCGCGCGTCATCACGACCCATCCAGATGCCAGTCGTTAGCCCGCTCGAAAACCCCATGAACCAGCCATCCTTGTTCGAAGACGTTGTTCCGGTTTTCCCCGCGACCGGCCGACCCATCTGAGCCGCCTTGCCGGTCCCGACACTGACGGCCGTTTGCAGGAGGTCGGTCATTCCAGCCGCGACTTGTGGCGGGATAAGGACACGCGAAAGATCTGCCTCATGCTGGTAAAGCAACTCGCCCTTTTCGGTCGTGACCTTGACGATACCATAAGGAACAATCGCGATGCCTTTTGATGCGACCGAAGCATAAGCCCGGGTCAAATCGATAAGTCGGACATCCGATGTACCCAGAACCATTGAAGGGTGGGTATTGACCGGGGTCGTGATCCCGAACCGTTGAGCCATTCCCGCGATTGCAGATGTGCCCAATTCCGCGCCGATCTTCGCTGCGATCGTGTTGACCGAATAGGCAAAGGCGGTGCGCAGGTTCATTTCGCCGGCGAAACGACCGCTGGAATTGCGGGGGCTCCAGCCATTGATCTCGATCGGTTCATCGACCACGCTCGATTCTGCCGTGAAACCGGCTTCCAGAGCCGCGAGATAAACGAACAGCTTGAACGCCGAACCCGGCTGGCGGACGGCCTGGGTTGCCCGGTTGTAGATCGACGTTACATAATCGGTGCCGCCGACCATCGCCCGGACAGCACCGTCACGATCAATCGCCACCAGCGCTCCCTGCGTGCCGGCAGGAGCATTGGCGCGGATGGCTTCCACGGCGGCGCGTTGCATCTTGATGTCTATCGTCGTCCACACGTCGATTGGGGCATCCGTCTCTTCAATCATCGTATCGAGTTGCGGCAACGCCCAATCCGTAAAATAGCGAACGGATGTGCTGTTCTGTTCGGGTGCCAGTTTGACATTGGCCGGGTTGGCGGCGCGCGCTTCGGACGGAGTGATCACCCCGTTTGATTCCATTGCGGCCAGCACCACGCCTGCACGGCCAATGGCGGCCTTTGCATCTGCTGTCGGCGAATAGTTCGATGGCGCCTTGACGAGCCCGGCAATGATCGCGGCCTCGGCAAGGCTTAGCTCGGTGGCTGGGTGACCGAAGAATTTGCGCGAGGCGGCATCGATCCCGTACGCGCCGCCGCCGAAGTAAACGCGATTGAGGTAAAGCTCGAGGACTTCGTCCTTGGAAAATTTTCGCTCGAGCGCGAGCGCAAGAATGATCTCGCGAAACTTACGTGTCCAGGTCTTGTCGTTGGTCAAAAAGACATTGCGGGCAAGCTGTTGGGTTATGGTTGACCCGCCCTGCGTAAACCGCCCTTTTTGAAAGCGGATAATAAAGGAGCGGGCAATGCCAAGCGCCGAAACGAGCGACGTAATCTGCAATCTGTGCAGCAAGCCGATGATCATCAAGAAGAGCCGCTTTGGCGCATTCTTGGGCTGTAGCGGCTACCCGGAATGTAAGAACACGCGGCGCATCGGCAAGGATGGCAAGCCAGTGCCGCTGCCCGAGCCAACCGGTGTGACCTGTCCCAAGTGCAACCAGGGCGAGCTGATGCAGCG
>JANNLW010000414.1:0-6878 GCA_031397145.1 Sphingomonadales bacterium
GCCACGCGGCCCTGCATCATCTTGTTCTGCTGAAGGCCCGATGCGCTTGGTCCAGTACCTTCGCCTTTCAGATCAGCCTCGGTGGTTTTGAGAAAGGCAATGATCCCGCGAACGAGCATCACCACCGCGCCAATCACGGCAAGGATGAGAAGGACTGAAAGAATAGACATGGCGCTCCTTTATGCCTCGTCCAGCGCGAAGCCAACCGGAAAGCGTCTGCGCCGCATGTTTTCGACAAGCCATTGAGGATCGACTCCGGCATCGCGCATTTCAGCAAGTGTTTGCGTTGCGCTGCGCTTGGCGAGGCGATTGCCGTCCTTCGCGATGACCAGCGAATGATGGTGATAAACCGGGGTTGGCAGCCCAAGCAGTGCCTGGAGCACGCGGTGGACATGGGTTGCGACAAAGAGATCACGACCGCGCACGATATGCGTTATCCCCTGCGCGGCATCGTCAACCGTCACAGCAAGATGATAGCTGGTTCGTGCGTCCTTGCGCGCGAGAATTATATCGCCCAGCTTATCCGGTATTGCCTTGACGCATCCCGCCTCGCGATCTTCCCAAACCAGCGGGCCCGTGATGGCCTTCGCTTTGGCCAAATTCAGCCGCCAGCTCCATGCAAGCTCGACATCCGCTTGTATTCCGGCGTTGCGGCATGTGCCGGGGTAAATTGCCCCCATCGGCCCTTGCGGGGCGGACGCAGCGTCGGCAATGTCGGCTCGTGTGCAGGTGCAGCGATACAGCAACCCCAACGCCTTGAGCTTCACGAGCGCCTCGGCATAGGTGTCCATCCGCTGAGACTGGATGATGATGTCTCCGTCCCAGTGCAGCCCGAGCCAACGCAAATCCTCTAAAATCGCCGCGACAAATTTGGGCTTGGACCGGCTTTGGTCGATGTCCTCGATCCGCAAAAGGAAGCGCCCGCCGACCTGCCTTGCCCGGTCATAGGCAAGCATCGCGGACCATGCATGCCCGAGATGCAGTCGCCCTGTCGGGCTGGGTGCAAAACGAGTCACAACATCTTTGTGCATTTTATCCCTTGACCCCATCATATGGTAAATGCTGTCATGCAGTCGTCATGTGGCGCGACGATAGGGCGCTTGCAACTGGTGAAAGGGGTTGGACGGCCATGTATCACCCGGATCTGATCCGCCATCCGGATGGCTGCCCGGCGCTGATCCTGAATGCCGATTACACACCGTTGAGCTATTATCCGCTTTCGCTATGGCCGTGGCAGACGGCGGTGAAGGCCGTGTTTCTCGAGAGGGTGGATATCGTCGAAGAATATCGACGCGAGGTTCACAGCGCAAATTTCACGATGAAGCTCCCGTCGGTTATTGCGCTCAAGCAATATGTACGGCCTTCGCAGCATCCGGCCTTCACCCGGTTCAATCTCTTCCTGCGAGACCGGTTTCAGTGCCAATATTGCGGCAGTCCGAAGGATTTGACATTCGATCATGTGATCCCGCGTGCTCAGGGCGGCCGGACGACGTGGGAAAATGTCGCGACGGCCTGTGCACCTTGCAATCTCAAAAAGGGCGGACGAACCCCGAAACAGGCGCATATGGTGCTCCATTCCGGTCCGATCCGGCCAACCAGCTGGCAGTTGCAGGATCAGGGACGGAGCTTTCCTCCCAACTATCTCCACGATAGCTGGCGCGACTGGCTCTACTGGGATATCGAACTGGAGGCTTGATCGCTCTGCCTTCCCGTCGCATTGCAACCGCTCAACCCCATATGGAGCAATGCAATGATCGAAGCCGAGTGGTGGGACTATGACGATATGGAAGAACTCGCCGAGGCCGTGGCTGGCGATGTGGGGTTCATTATCGAATCGGCGATTGATGCGCGCGGATCGGCCGTGATCGCGCTTGCCGGTGGCAAAACTCCAGGGCCGATCCTTGAAAAACTCGCCCAGCAGAAGATCGACTGGAAACGGGTTACGATCATCCCGACCGACGAACGGATTGTCGCGCTTGATGATCCGCTGTGCAACGTCGCGGGGCTTGCAAGAATTTTTTTGCCCAAGGGCGCACGCGTAGTGCCGATCCTGTCTGACAAGGCCGATGATTACAAACTGGCGGGCAACGCCGCTTCGTCGCGGATCAGCGACTTTCACTGGCCTCCGGATCTTGTCTGGCTGGGCGTGGGCGAGGATGGCCATACCGCGTCGATTTTCAATGGCCCCGACCTTGAGGATGCGCTCAACGCGCCTTCCGAACGCAAGGCAGTCGGTGTCATGCCTGATCCGCTCCCGCCGGAAGCCCCGGTTGCGCGCGTGACGCTGACGCGAAACTCCATCCAGGCGGCCAAATCGCTGGTGATTGTCGTCACCGGGAACACCAAGCGCAAATTGCTCGAACAGGCGATCAAGGATGGGGACAGCTCTCCGCTTCCGGTTGGCAGGGTGCTGGCCGGGCTTGAAACGCCGGTCGATATTCACTGGTGTGAGGGCTGATTCTATGGCGCGAACGGCACAGATTCTTCAATATGGCGGCCCCGAGATCATCGAATGGGTCGATCGGGAAATCTCACCCCCCGGCGCTGGCGAAGTCCGGATGCGCAACACCGCGGTCGGATTGAACTATATCGATACCTACCACCGGAGCGGCATCTATCCGGTCCCGCTTCCAAGCGGGCTGGGAATCGAAGCGGCTGGCGTTATCGAATCGGTCGGTGACGGCGTGTCCGATTTTTCTCCGGGCGATCGCGTCTTTACGTTCGGCCCGGCGCTTGGCGCTTATAGTACCGAGCGGAACCTGCCTGCATCCTCCCTGTTTCCGATACCCGCCGATATCAGCGATGAGATTGCGGCAGCCGCGCTGCTCAAGGCCGGCACGGCTGAATTTCTTGTCGAACGTTGTGCCCGAGTGCAGCCGAAGTGGCCGGTGCTCGTCCACGCAGCAGCGGGAGGAGTCGGGCTGATCCTCGTTCAATGGCTCAAGCATGTCGGGGCGACGGTGATCGGCACGGTCAGCACGCCGGAGAAAGCCGCCCTGGCCCTTGGAGCCGGTGCCGATCATGTCCTCCTTTACAAAAGCGAAGACGTCGCGGCGCGTGTGCGCGAACTGACCGACGGTGCGGGCGTCCGTGTGTCTTTTGACGGTGTCGGGATGGCGACTTGGGAAACCTCGCTCGCGGCAACCGGGCGGCGCGGCATGATTATCAGCTATGGGAATACCGGAGGGCCGGTTAGCGGAGTCAATCTGGGCGTCCTCGCTCAAAAGGGATCACTCTTTGTCACGCGGCCGACAATGGGTGACTATTATGCCGATCCCGTCGACCGTACGGCTGGCGTCGACTATGTGTTCGACATGCTCCGTCAGGGCGTGATCGGTGCCAATATCGGTCAGACTTATGCGCTTGAAGACGCCGCACAGGCGCACCGCGACCTTGAATGCGGCAAGACAAGCGGTGCGACAATACTCAAGCCCTGAGGCTCCGGCTTATCCCAGCGCATCAACGGCCTCGGCCAGAAGCAGCCAGCGTTCTTCTGCGGCCTCTTTTTCCGCCCGGGCGGTGTCGATTGCCCGAGTGAGTCGTGCAAATTCGTTCGGGTCGCGGGCATAGAGAGTCGCGTCGGACAGAGAGGCCTCGTGGCGTGCAATGGCAGACTCGATTTCGGCGATTCGCGCGGGCAGAAGGTCGTAGTCGCGCTGGTCCTTGTAGCTGAGCTTTGACGGTGCGCGCTGGACTTTGGGCAGTTCAGCCGGCCTTGCGGCCTTTTTGGGCTCGACTTTGAGCGCCGATCGCTTCCGTTCCCAATCGGCATAGCCTCCGGCAATGATATCGACCTTGCCCGACCCGTCGAGGCCCAAGGTCAGTGTCACGGTGCGATCGAGAAAATCCCGGTCATGGCTGACGATCAGCACGGTGCCATCATAATCCGCGATGACTTCCTGCAGCAGGTCGAGCGTTTCAAGATCAAGATCATTGGTTGGCTCATCCAGCACGAGCAGGTTGGATGCACGGGCGAATTCGCGCGCGAGAAGCAGGCGGGATTGTTCGCCCCCTGACAAGGTCCCGACCAGCGCTTCGGCCAGGCCGGGCTCGAACAGGAACTCCTTGAGATAGCCCTGAATATGTTTCTTGGCACCGCGCACGTCGATCCAGTCGCCGCCGCCTGCCAGAACGTCGCGGACCGTCTTGTCAGGGGACAGCAGGGCGCGCTGCTGGTCGATGACAATGCCATTCAATGTCTTGGCCTGGGACACCTGACCCGTATCGGGTGCGATTTCGCCGGTCAGCAGTTTGAGGAGCGTCGTTTTGCCCGCCCCATTGGCCCCGACGATGCCGATCCGGTCACCGCGCTGGATACGCAGGGTGAAATTCCTGATGATGGCGCGATCACCGAAGGACTTGCCGGCATTTTCCGCAACGATAACCGACTTGGAACGCACATCGTCGCTGGCAATACCCAGTTTTGCCGTTCCGGGAGGGCCCATCATCGCCGCGCGTGCGCTGCGCATCTGGTTCAGCTTCTCTAGGCGCCCCTGATTGCGCTTGCGGCGGGCCGTCACGCCACGTTGAAGCCAGTGGAGCTCGAGCTTGAGCTTGGCATCGAGCTTGTCCGCAGCGCGGGCTTCTTCGGAATATACGGCTTCCATCCAGCGCTCGAATCCGCCGAAACCGATTTCGGACCGGCGGATCGCACCGCGATCGAGCCACAATGTCGACCTGGTCAGGCGGGTCAGGAATGTCCGGTCATGCGATATCGCGATAAACGCGCCGGAAAAACGACCAAGCCAATCCTCCAGCCAGTCGATTGCACGCAGATCGAGATGGTTGGTCGGCTCGTCAAGCAAGAGGACATCGGGTTCCATCGCCAGCGCCCGGGCAATGGCTGCCCGCCTCCGCTCACCGCCGCTGGCGGTGGCAGTATCGCGCGAAAGGTCGATCCCGATCTGGTCAGCAATCGCTTCGACGGTATGGCCCTGGGGGCCGTCTTTTCCGCTGACCGCAAATTCGCGCAGCGTCGCGAAGCCGGTCAGCGCAGGCTCCTGTTCGAGAAGAACCACTTTCGTCCCCGGTACGATCGTCCTTCGGCCCTTGTCGGCTTCGATCTGGCCGGCGAGCAGCTTGAAGAGCGTTGTCTTGCCGGCGCCATTCCGACCGATCAGTGCCAACCGGTCGCGTTCGCCGATAAACAGGTCAAGATCCTTGAACAGCCAGCCCGATCCCTGGACGAGACCAAGGCCTTCATAGGCGAGAATGGGGGCAGCCATGATCAATTCCGACGCGAGTGAGAGGATGAAAAGCCATTCATGGCCTATTCAATGGGCGCTCCCTATGCCAAGACCCAATGACAATGTTCAAATCTTTTGTTGCAGTTGCGTTGCTTGCGGCGGTCGCAGGGACTCCGGTCGAAGCCCAGAAAGGCCGACGCGGAGAGCAGGACGCCGCCTTGCAGGCCAGGCGCGAAGGCGCGGTCCATTCGCTGCGGAGCATCGAAAATTCTATCGTGCCTGCGATGCAGGCAGACTATATAGGGGCTGAATTTGACGCCGAAACTCTTCGTTATCGGCTCAAGTTCATGAAGGGCAGCGCAGTCATCTGGGTTGATGTCGACGGGCGTAACGGTAAAGAAATCGGCAGGACAGGCGGTAAATGATCGTTTGTCCGGCTCGTCATGACAAAGGGGGAGAAACAAGTTGCGCGTATTGATCGTTGAGGACGAACCAACGCTTGGCACCCAGCTCAAAAATACGCTTGAGGGGGCGGGTTACGCTGTCGACCTCGCAACCGATGGCGAGGACGGCCATTACCTCGGCTCAACCGAGAATTACGATGCCGTCATCCTTGATCTCGGCCTGCCCGAAATCGATGGCCTCACAGTGCTCGATCGCTGGCGCAAGGAGGGCAAGGTGATGCCGGTCCTCGTGCTCACCGCACGCGATAGCTGGTCGGACAAGGTTGCCGGACTCGACGGCGGGGCGGACGATTATATGGCCAAGCCGTTCCAGACGCAGGAATTGATCGCCCGACTCCGCGCACTGATCCGCCGCGCTTCGGGCAACGCTTCGTCGGAGCTGATCGCGGGCGATGTCCGGCTCGATACGCGATCGGGTCGTGTCACCTTGGCTGGCGAACCGGTCAAGATGACGGCCCAAGAGTATAAACTGCTCTCCTACCTTCTTCACCACAAGGGCAAGGTCGTCTCGCGGACCGAATTGATCGAGCATATCTATGACCAGGATTTCGACCGCGATTCGAACACGATCGAGGTTTTTGTCACACGCATTCGCAAGAAACTCGGTGCCGATGTCATCACCACCATCCGCGGCCTCGGTTACAGCCTCGAAGAACCTGCCTGATCGGGCGCCACGACACAGTGGCGGCTGGCAGATAGGGCGCTGGCGGCCGCGGCTTGCCAGCGGTTCTCTTGGAAGACGGATGATCGGGATTGCGGCGGCATGGATTTTCCTGCTGCTGCTTGGCGGCGGTCTGGCGTTGGATCGGGTACTGTCCAACGCGATCACCCGCAATTTCGACGACGGCCAGCAATATGTGCTGACCTCGATGGTCGCGGCGGCCGAGATCGACGATTTCGGAGAAGTGCGCCTGAACCGTCCGTTGGGTGACCAGCGTTTTCTTGAGCCCAATTCAGGCTTCTACTGGCAGATCAACGGCGAGGGCTTTGCGCCGTTCCGCTCGCGCTCGCTATGGGACCGGACGCTCAAACTCTATTTGAGCCATATCGACGAAGTGATTCACGTCTATGACAGTCCAGAGTTCCCAGATGAAACGATGCGTGTGGCCGAGCGCGATATCGTCCTGCCCGGTTCAAAAACGGTCTGGCGGTTTCAGGTCGCGCAAAGCCGCGACGTGCTTGATGCCCAGATCGGCACGCTCCGCAAAACGCTGATCCGCAGCTTTGC
>JANNLW010000436.1:0-1611 GCA_031397145.1 Sphingomonadales bacterium
GTTCTCCGACGGAAAGATCAACGCCTCTGCCAACTGCATCGACCGGCACCTTACAATGCGCGGCGAACAGGTTGCGATCATCTGGGAACCCGACGATCCCAATGACGAACCGAAACGATTTACCTATCGACAGCTCCATGCTGAAGTTTGCCGCTTTGCCAATGTCCTGAAGAAACAGGGTGTAGAAAAGGGTGACCGCGTTACAATCTACATGCCAATGATCCCCGAAGCAGCTTTTGCACTGCTGGCCTGCGCGCGTATTGGGGCGATTCACTCGGTCATATTTGGCGGGTTTTCGCCCGATTCTATTGCCGGCCGGGTTCAGGATTGCGATTCAGCCTATCTTGTCACTGCCGATGAAGGACGTCGTGGGGGTAAGGCAGTACCGCTCAAGGCCAATGTCGATGAGGCCGCGCCTTTGTGCCCAAGCCTGAAAAGCGTGATCGTTGTCAAAGCGACGGGCGGAAACGTGTCGATGCAGGTGGGCCGTGACATTTGGTATCACGAGGCAGCGGCTCAGGTTTCAACCGAATGCCCCGTCGAAGCCATGGGGGCAGAAGACCCGCTCTTCATCCTTTACACGTCAGGTTCAACCGGCAAACCAAAGGGCGTGCTCCATTCAACCGGGGGCTATCTCCTCTGGGCAAGCCTGACTCATGAATTGTGTTTCGATTATCGAGCGGGAGACATCTGGTGGTGCGCTGCCGATATCGGTTGGGTTACCGGGCATAGTTACATCCTGTACGGGCCTCTCGCCAATGGCGCGACGACTCTTATGTACGAAGGTGTACCCAACTGGCCGACGCCAAGCCGCATCTGGCAAGTGTGCGACCGGCATGAGGTTCAGATCATTTACACTGCCCCGACCGTCCTGCGCGCCTTGATGCGCGAAGGTGACGAATTCGTAACAAATACATCACGTAAATCATTGAAATTACTTGGAACAGTTGGAGAGCCGATCAATCCTGAAGCTTGGCGCTGGTATCACAATGTTGTCGGCGAGGGGCGTTGCCCGATTATCGATACCTGGTGGCAGACTGAGACCGGTGCCGCGCTGATTGCGCCCATGCCTGGCGCAACTGACCTGAAGCCGGGATCGGCCACGCGGCCTATGCCCGGGGTTGAGCCACAACTTGTCGATGCCGATGGAAAAATACTCCACGGTGCGGCGTCTGGAAATCTATGCATTGTCAGAAGCTGGCCGGGACAGATGCGGACAGTATGGAACGATCACCAACGCTTTTTTGAGACCTATTTCACGACCTATCCCGGCAAATACTTCACGGGAGATGGCGCGCGCCGTGATGAAGACGGCTATTGGTGGATTACGGGGCGCGTCGATGACGTCATCAACGTCTCGGGTCATCGCATGGGAACAGCAGAAGTCGAAAGCGCGCTGGTCCTTCACCCGAAAGTCGCCGAAGCCGCGGTGGTCGGAATGCCGCACGACATCAAGGGTCAGGGCATCTACGCCTACGTGACATTGAATGCTGGCGAAGTGCCGAGTGAAGACCTGCGCAAGGAACTCGTCAATTGGGTTCGCAAGGAAATCGGACCGATTGCGACACCCGACGCCATCCAGTTCACCCCCGCCCTTCCCAAGACCCGTTC
>JANNLW010000443.1:0-4407 GCA_031397145.1 Sphingomonadales bacterium
TCGGCGCTTCGTCCCGCTCGCCTTCGCCAATGACGACCGTCCCGTCCATAGCCAATTCGTTGAGTGCCGCGCGCATCGCTTCGACGGCAGCGGCGTCAGCTGCCTTTTCATCGCCGCGGCCAATCAGTTTCGAAGCGGAAATGGCTGCGGCCTCGGTCACGCGCACCATTTCGAGAACGAGGACACGATCGAGGACTTTTGACGGAGTGACCATAGTTGAGCGATTCCTGTATGAGGTTGAGCGGCGGATAAGCCCGGACAGGTTAAAAATCCAGAATGGGCATCATGATTGGCTTTCCGACGAGACTTGGAGATCCAGCAAGTGCAGCAAGCGCTTCGGCTACGGCGCTTTCCGGGCCTTCATGCGTGGTCATGACCACCAACACGCCGCCGCCGGGCGCTTCACCGCGCTGGATCATGCTTTCGATCGACACGCCCGCATCGCGCATCGCAGCAGTCAATTCTGCAAGAACACCCGTCCGGTCTGCAACGGCGAAGCGCAGATAAGCACGGCCGATTCGTTTGCCGGAGTCAGCAGTGCCAGGATGGGCGAGGCTTGCGACCGGCATGGCAAAGGCCGGTCCATATTCGCCCCTCGCAATATCAATCAGATCGGCCACGACCGCAGAGGCAGTCGGGCCTTCGCCGGCGCCACGCCCTTCGAAGAACAGTCTTCCGACGAAATTGCCTTCGGCGACCACTGCATTCATCGAACCTGCGACATGCGCGAGTGGGTGGCTGACCGGGACGAGGCACGGATGGACGCGCTGGAACAGCCCGTCGGGACCTGCATCGGCCAATCCTACCAGACGGACGCGAAAACCGAGGGTGCGGGCATGGGCGATATCCCCTGCTACAATGTCGCGGATTCCGCTTATAGCGACCGCGTCGAAATCAAGGCGTGTACCAAAGGAGAGGGATGCAAGGATTGCCAGCTTGTGCGCAGCATCGACGCCGTCAATATCGAACGACGGATCGGCCTCCGCATATCCAAGCGCCTGCGCATCGGCGAGGACATCGCCAAAATCGCGACCTTCGCTTTCCATCGTCGTGAGGATATAATTGCAGGTACCGTTCAGAATGCCGTAAACGTGCGTAATCTCGTTGGCGGCGGCGCCTTCGCGCAATCCCTTGATGACCGGAATGCCGCCGGCCACTGCTGCTTCATATTTGAGGGCAACATTGGCGGCTTCGGCGGCCATCGCCAATCGAATGCCGTGGTGTGCGATCATCGCCTTGTTCGCCGTGACAAACGCCTTGCCATTGGCAATCGTCGCCTCGCCAAGCGCAAGTGCCGGTCCCTCCGCACCGCCAATAAGCTCAATAATTACGTCGGCTCCGGCGTGCGTTGCTAGCGCCACTGGATCATCACACCATTCAAAGTTGGAAAGATCCAGACCGCGATCACGAAACCGGTCTCTGGCCGAGACAGCGATGATTTCAATCGGCCTGCTTGCACGTCTGGTGATCAGTTCATGATTGGTCTCGAGCAGCTTTATGACGCCACCGCCGACTGTTCCAAGCCCTGCCAATGCAACCCGTAGCGGTTCTACCATTCCCAATCCCTGCTCGTAAGTCGCGCGGTCTCTAAGGGGGCAGGCGAGCGAAGGGAAGGGGGATCGGCTTCGTCTTTCCAACGGGCATGCATTAATATTCACCGGCGTCGTTGTCCCGCGTCGGAACACTTTGATTTACGGGGGCGCAGGCTGAGGAAATGGCGTGTATGGCACCGACTCTGCACAGTAAATCGCAGAGAGAATCGACAGGGTTAGTTTGGAATCGAGCAAGATCAGATCGGCAAGCAGACAGGCCAGAGACCGCGTTCGCAGTATGTCGGCGCTGTGCCTGCTTGCATTGTTGACATCGTGCGTGATGCCGCTTGCCGCGTTGCAGGCCCCGCAGCGCGTGGCTCTTCGCCTGGAGACACCCCAGCCGTATGACCCCGGAGCCGATCTGGCGACATTGATGTCCGGCGCGCAATCTTTTGATATGCCCGCTCAAGCCACGACATCCGATTTTGCGCCGACTTTGCTGGTTTCAGGACCGGCTGCTCTTCCGTTCAAACTGCTCGGGACGGCCCAGGATAGGCTTCGTGCCTCGCTTTGCCTGACTGCGGCAATCTATTATGAAGCGGGCAACGAGCCTGACGAAGGCCAGCGCGCGGTGGCGCAAGTAATCCTCAATCGCGCCCGTCATCCGGCCTATCCTGACACAATCTGCGGGGTCGTCTACCAAGGCACAGAGCGCAACGATACGCTTTGCCAGTTCACCTTTGGCTGTGACGGCTCGATGGCGCGCATGCCAGTCTCGCTGGTCTGGAACCGCGCCCGTCGCAATGCCCAGTCGGCGCTTTTGGGCGAAGTCTACGCCCCTGTCGGGCTGGCCACCCACTATCACACGCTGGCAGTCAATCCCGTCTGGAACAAGGCTCTGACGCCAACCGCCATTGTCGGCGCGCATATCTTCTTTCGCTGGCCCGGCGGCGCGGGCAACCCCAAAGCGTTCCGCGTCTCCTATCTCGGCAATGAGCCAATACCAGCTCCCAAGCCCAAAGTGTTTGTACCAACGCTCTCGCTCGAGATGGCCGAATTGAACTTTCCTGGTCAGGGTTTGTTGTCGAACAAAAATGGCCGGTATAGCCCTTCGGTATCGCCGGCGTCGCGGTTGGCGACGGCAGAAACGACAGTGCCATTCGCTGCCGATACGCGTTACGTGCCGGGAACGCTTCCAGAAAGCAGCATCCGCGAAGAATATCGCACATCCGGTCAATGGAAGACTCGCTAGCCACGATTGTGGCATCCGAGCGGCCGAGCGTGGTCAAAAGGGGTCGCGCAGGGAACGCAACCCCTTTACCGGATCAACACCATTTCAGACTTAATTGCTGGCGAGTGCGATGTCGCCACTGACGGCCGCAACCTGGTGCTGCGCTGCGTTCACGGCACGATGATAGCATCTGTTGCCTTCCATGATCGCTACAAGACTGGGATCGCCAGAAACGTTGCATACCCGTTTCGCAGCTGTCGAAATCCGGCGCGAGAGTGTATCACGGCCAGCTGGGCTGGAAAGGTTGAGGTCGGCCGTGCGGACGGTGGTGAACATTGGCGCAGCCAACGCCGGTGCCGAAACGAAAGCACTGGCCACAGCGGCAAGGGCCAAAAGGGACTTGTTCATTTTCATTCTCCTAAATCGTTTTTGTGCCGCAGCGGAGTTAAGGGATGGGGGACGCTGCGGCACAATCCGGGAGATAGTCGGGTCGATTTCGAGAAGCGCGGCGCGTTCGACGAAAACCTTAGTGTATTAGATGAATAACACAGATCGACGATGAATGACAAAAATCGAAGGATGAGTGGACAAGCCCGGTCGACCAACGACCGCGGAATTGTCGATCGCCCTCTTGCCGAATCCGAACAAATCTGGAACAGAGTCGGCGTATGTTGACTCATATTTCGGTACGCGGCGCGCGCGAGCATAACCTCAAGAACGTGGATGTGGATATTCCGCGCGATACGTTGACTGTGATTACCGGCCTGTCCGGCTCGGGCAAATCCAGCCTGGCGTTCGACACCATTTATGCCGAAGGACAGCGCCGGTATGTCGAAAGCCTGAGCGCCTATGCACGACAATTCCTCGAGATGATGCAAAAGCCCGATGTAGACCATATCGACGGGTTGAGCCCGGCGATCAGCATCGAGCAAAAGACAACGAGCCGTAACCCGCGCTCGACCGTCGCCACTGTCACCGAAATCTACGATTATATGCGCCTGCTCTGGGCGCGTGTCGGCATTCCCTATTCACCTGCGACCGGCCTGCCCATTGCCGCGCAGACGGTCAGCCAGATGGTCGATCGGGTCATGATGCAGCCTGAGGGGATGCGGGCTTATCTGCTGGCGCCTGCCGTGCGCGGGCGAAAGGGGGAGTATCGCAAGGAACTCGCCGAGTGGCAGAAGGCCGGTTTTACGCGCGTGCGGATCGACGGGCTGTTCTTCGATATTGAGGATGCCCCGGCGCTCGACAAGAAATACAAGCATGACATCGAGGTGGTGGTCGATCGGATTGTCGTCCGCCCCGGCATCGAGACGCGGCTTGCGGATTCGTTCGAGACAGCACTGAAACTGGCCGACGGGCTGGCCTATGTCGATCCCGCGGATGCCCCGGCGGAACCGGTCGAGGCCAAAGAGGTGCTCGGTGACAACGCCCCGCCGCACCGCATCGTCTTTTCTGAAAAATTTGCCTGCCCGGTCTCCGGCTTCACGATCCCGGAAATCGAGCCGCGCCTGTTCAGTTTCAATGCCCCGCAAGGCGCATGCCCGGCCTGCGACGGCCTTGGCGAGCGACTCTATTTCGATCCCGAACTCGTGGTCCCCAATGAAAGCCTGTCGATCAAGGCAGGAGCTATCGTGCCCTGGG
>JANNLW010000468.1:0-1263 GCA_031397145.1 Sphingomonadales bacterium
GGGGGTTGGCGATCCAGGAGCGTCCGGTTAGGGCACTCGCATCATGACCGAACCCGTTAGCCCTTTGGCCAAAACATTCGATTTTGCCGATATTGAAGCCCGCTGGTCGCGTGACTGGGAGGAAAGCGGCGCGTTCCGCCCACATCGCCCGCACGCCGAGCCCTTCACGATCGTCAACCCGCCGCCCAACGTCACGGGCAGCCTCCATATCGGCCATGCGCTCGACAATACGTTGCAGGATATACTGATCCGCCACGCGCGCTTGCAGGGCAAGGATGCGCTGTGGGTCGTCGGCACCGATCATGCCGGGATTGCCACGCAGATGGTCGTCGAACGGCAGATGAACGAGCGCCAGCAGAAGCGCACCGATTTCACCCGCGAGGAATTCATCGCCAAGGTATGGGAATGGAAGGCCGAAAGCGGCGGCACGATCACCCGCCAGCTCCGGCGTCTTGGGGCCAGTTGCGATTGGGAAAATGAGCGATTCACGATGGATGAAGGCTTTTCAAAGGCCGTCATCAAGGTGTTTGTCGATCTCTACAATCAGGGCCTCCTTTACCGCGACAAGCGCCTGGTAAACTGGGATCCTGGCCTGAAGACGGCGATCTCCGATCTTGAGGTCGAAACCGTCGAGATCAGCGGCAAATTCTGGCACCTGAAGTATCCGCTTGAGGATGGAAGCGGCTTCATTTCGGTTGCGACCACGCGCCCTGAAACAATGCTGGCCGATATGGCCGTCGCGGTGAATGGCGATGATCCGCGTTATACTGCGGTTATCGGCAAGAACGTCCGTCTGCCGATCACCGGGCGGTTGATCCCGATCATTGCCGATGAACATGCCGATCCCGAATTGGGCTCGGGCGCGGTCAAGATCACGCCAGGGCATGATTTCAACGATTTCGAGGTTGGCAAGCGGGCAGGGTTCAAGGCCGGTGAGATGCTCAACATGCTCGATGCCGAGGCACGGGTGGTGCAGACAGCGGATGGGCTGATACCGGCAGAATTGTTAGGACTGACGGTCAAGGATGCGCGGGCGAAGGTCGTCGATCTGATCGAGGGGCTTGGCCTGCTCGAAAAGGTCGAGGATCGCGTGATCCAGACCCCGTTCGGCGATCGCTCGGGCGTGGTGATCGAACCGTGGCTTACGGATCAGTGGTATGTCGATGCCAAAACGCTGGCCCAGCCCGCGATCGAGGCCGTCCGCTCCGGTGCGATCAAGGTCGTACCGCAGACTTGGGAAAAAACCTATTTCAACTGGATGGA
>JANNLW010000474.1:0-1129 GCA_031397145.1 Sphingomonadales bacterium
CGAGTTCAGCAAGGTTGGCCAGACTTTCCGGCAAGGCGCGCACTGCGTTGCTGCGCCGAATCGCGCGGGACGGCACGAGTTCTCGCGTATGCTGAAAGGCCCAGCGCGAGAACGGGTAAAGCCGCCAATTCTCGCGGGTCACGCGCCTGTCGACGGGTACGTCCGGCCCGGGTCCGATCCCGGCTTTGGTCCAGTCAATGGGGGGTGGCAGGCTCATTCAGTGATAGGGTAGCGTGCCACGAGAGATTTTTCACGTCTCCATCGTTCAAAAAACCGTCGGAATGATTCCGGCCTGAACCCGCGTCGGTAATTGGCGGCGCCGAACCGGAAAAGGATTGAAAATTGTTCAAAAAGTGTGCGCCAGGCCTCCACAAGGCGCGTGCGCGAATCCCAGATATGGGTCGCTTCGGCGCCTGCACCATTATACTCGATAATTGCAAATTCCTGCCCGAGGCGAAATGCCTCGAAATCGGCGAAGCGGACATCGAAGCGCCCGAAATGGAATTCGCTGATCTGATCGGCGATTTCATCAAACCGCTGACGCATCTCTTCGGTTATCCAGGGGTTTCCATTTCTGAAAATGGCCCCCTTGCTATGCGAACCAGAAAAAACCAGCCTTTGCGACATTCCCGTCGGCAGAACATTCTCCAGCTCGTCTTCGAAGCGTTTGAAATAGAGATGCGGAATGCGCCCTGCTCGCGGATCGGCAAGAATCAGTTCACGCAAGGTTGATTGCCCATCTCCGACTACGTGCGGAAAATATTTGAGCGTGAGCGAGATGATCCTTCCCCGCTTCGCACCGGGTTCTCTGACGTAGAAAACGCCAGCCTCACCTTCGACATCGACCATGCGCTGGACGATGATCTTCTCCCCGACAGGGTAGTTGGCGAGATAGCGGACCAAGTCCGTTCGATCACGGATCGGGCGAACCCCGGCGCCGCGACACCCGATGTCGGGCTTGGCAACAACAGGATAGGTGAGGCCGGCGGTGCGCATCCTGCACTCTACCAATGGCAGCTGGACATGCGCATCGGACCGATCGCGTGTGACCAGGATCCATTCAGGCAAGCTCTTTTGCTCGGACAAGCCCAATCGCTCGAACAGGCTGCTCTTCTCTTCTCCAACTAGG
>JANNLW010000494.1:0-1883 GCA_031397145.1 Sphingomonadales bacterium
CGACCGAAAAGTTGTCGGAAGCGGACATGCGTTTCTCCCCATTGCGTCCGCGCTAACCCTCCAGCATAAAGCCCATGGCACCGCTACGCACGGCGCTGGGGTATGATAACCCCTCTTCAACGGTTGGGCCGTACGCTTCGGCCCGCACATCCTTGACCTTATGGTCGGGGAGCCTGTGACGCATGTCCAGGGTCTTCGGGTCTAAAGGTCGCAGGAGCCGTCTTGAAGCGGTTTATCATCTCCCCGATCAAAGGATTGGATGTGAAGTCGAATGCGGGGGCGCCCGCTTTTCGGCTTTGCCGGAGATTCTGTGTGCCCAAAGGACAATCATACGCGCTGACGGGGACGTTGTGGCGTTCTGCGCTCATGCCTTCTTATCGCCTGTATGTGCTCGATCTCCCCGATGGCGGCGGCTGGCTGCTCGATACGCCGCGCAACGTCGATCACCTGATCGGGCGGCGGGTGCATATCGAGGGCGCGCGCTGGGACTTCGCGATCATCAATGTCGACCGCATCTGGGCCGAGGGTGAGCCAAGGCCGCTCCTCTGGCGCGAGAGGCTGGCGCGGATGATGTGGTGGCGCCCGCTCTGACATCCTCCCCGCGCCTTTGGCTCAGGGAGAATGATGCCCTGTCAAATCCGCTTGAATAATAGGATTTCGGCTGTCAGCGTCTTGCGATGTTCGAAGCTCGCTTCTGTCCGACCCGCCAACGCGCTACCACGGTTGCCTGTGATCGATTCCGGCGATCACGGTTGGCTGCACAAAGGCCGGATTTCAGCGCAATGGACACCCACAACTTAAGCCCCAATAGATCGACATATCCGATCACAGGAGCCTTTGCATGATCATCGCCGTCGATGGCCCCGCCGCTTCGGGAAAGGGCACGATTGCCCGGGCGCTTGCGGCGCATTTCGGGTTGCCGCATCTCGATACCGGGTTGCTCTATCGGGCAGTCGGCGTGGCGACGGTGCGGGCGGGTGGCGATCCGGCTGTCGAGGGCGATGCTGCGGCGGCTTGTGGCTTTGACGACGCATTGCTCGCCGATCCTGCGCTCAGGAATGAAGAGGCGGGCGGGCTGGCCTCGCGCGTCTCGATTCATCCTGCGGTCCGGGCAGCCCTCCTGAAGCGCCAGCGGGATTTTGCTGGGCAGCCCGAGGGGGCCGTACTCGACGGTCGCGATATAGGGACGGTGATCGTGCCGGGGGCCGATGCGAAACTGTTTGTGACGGCCACCCCCGAAGTCCGAGCGCGAAGGCGGCAGCTCGACGATTATTCGCGCGACTATCCGGCGATCCTTGCCGAGATTCTTTCTCGCGACGAACGCGATTCGGGCCGCGCCGACGCGCCGATGCGGCGGGCCGAGGATGCGGACTTGCTCGATACGACCGATTTGACTATAGGCGCCGCCATCCAGCGGGCGATTGCGCTCGTGGAGGCCCGGATCCGGCCCTGATCGCTGTCCTGAATGTCAGGGCGCGGTCACCCAGACACCCCGTCCCCCGCGTGACTCTCAACCAAGGATGCTGTGCGGGCATGCGGCCCGCATGGCGGATCGGCCACAAGACCAGCGGAACCAACCGCTCGGCCGGAAATAGTAAGTACAGGAACTCTCATTTATGGCCACTTTGGCAAACCCGACGCGCGATGATTTTGCCGCGCTCCTCAACGAATCTCTCGGTGGTGAAGATCAGGGCTTTGAAGGCCGTGTGGTCAAGGGCACCGTCACTGCGATCGAAAACGATCATGCCGTCATCGATGTGGGCCTGAAGAGCGAAGGCCGCGTACCGCTACGCGAATTCGCCGCCCCCGGCCAGAAGGCAGAACTCGCTGTCGGCGATGAAGTCGAAGTCTATGTCGATCGTGTCGAGAATGTGAATGGCGAA
>JANNLW010000503.1:0-2799 GCA_031397145.1 Sphingomonadales bacterium
CCGCCCGAGCAGTACGAGGCATGGGCTGAACTCCGGACGATTGCCGACCATTTTCTCTCGTTCGATACGTGGCTTTTTACGGTTCCAATGTGGAATTTTGGCTTGCCCTATCGGTTGAAGCACTATGTCGATCTGGTAACCCACCCGGGCCTGACTTTCCGCAATGATGCAGACGGGAATGTCGAAGGACTGGCGGCGGGACGCACCGCAGTCATTATTGCAGCCAGCGCGATGCCATTCGGAACCAATCCTCAAATTGACGCGCTGGACTTTCAACTATCCTATTTGCGCGCCTGGCTCGGCTTCATTGGCGTAACAGACGTTCACTCTGTTCGCGTTGCCGGATCATTCGGGCCGGATGCGATGGTGGAAATGGTGATGGAAAAAGCACGGGCGGATGCCGACCTTCTCGTCGATCAATGGCAACCTCTAGCAGCGCGTGTATAGACCAGATTGATGCTGGTGAAGCTGACGACTGTCTCTCCTGCCTGATTGATCATCTTGTATAGTGTCATCGCAGTTCCGCGTGCCTTACCTGTTTCGGAAGCCTTCAATCCGGTAATTTCCGATGTAACGTAAACTCTGTCTCCTGCCCGAAGCGCAGTCTGGATCCTAAGATTGTCGAAGCCGATGCCGCAGACAAAGTCGATATCGCCGTTTATCTGATGATCCATTTGTCTCCACAGAGCGAGTACGTACACTCCGCTCGCCACGACCTCTCCGAAATGGGAATCCTTCGCGGCGTCGACATCGCTATGGAACCACTGCGGATCATAACGGCGTGCGAATGCGACCAACTCTGCCTGGGTAACGACAATGGCCTCTGATTGCCGAAGTTCGCCAATACACAAATCTTCAAATGACCGTGGCGGTCGGGTCAAGCCGCTTCGAACCTTGCTGACGGCAAGCAGACACTATCAAGGTCCAGCACATGCGTCAGACGACCAAGCGCCATCCATGCCCCGATGCAAAATGTCATATCGACAATCTCTGCATCGCTGAAAAGGGCATGCATTCGCGTCCAAAGCTCTTCGTCGTGCTTGATTGTCTTGGGGGCGCTTCCCATACGATCGGCATATTCAATAACCAGACATTCCCGCGGGGAGTAACAGTCTGCATTCCGCCAATTTTCAATCTGTGCATAAAACCGTTCATCAGGAACGGGGTCGCCACGTGCGCTCACGGCCAGTTGCGGGTCAACGCCAGCGCTTTCTAGAAAGCCGCCCAGGTCCCGGTCCGACCGCATTCCCATGCACAGTTCGCATCCATTGATTTGAGCTGTGCGCATTCTGGCAGCTTCAAGCTCACGGAGCGAAAGAAGCGACTTGGTGTAAACGGCGTGTATAAAGCTACCGGCTCCCCCAGCAATTTCGGGGGCATAATGGCTCCAAACATAGGCCGATGGATCATTTGCAAACTCATTAGGGACATGAACACGTGGCACGGTGCTTCTCCTCAAAATAGCGAAGGCACAGAGTAACCGAACTCAGGCAAAGGACAACAATTTCCAGCAAAACGATATCGAGTTTCGAACGCTTTATGTGACTTTGTCAAATGACTCCCTCTTAAGCTTTTCAAGCGCAAAGAAGTCCGCCCATCGTCCGCCATCTATTGCCAATACGCGAATGTCTGCCTTGCCGAGATTCACACCCAAAAGCGGACAGTCCGGTTTCCACAACAAAACAGACCTTCCCCAGCCTTTGATTCTCGCCTTAAAGCAGACGTTCAGGCCTCAGCTGCTTTGCGAATCGGGCTCACATTGTCGGCATTACTAGCAACAGTGGAACAATAGCTTGCCCAATCGGCCATGAGCCGCCGCCGCTTGTCGAACAGATCACCGCGCCGATAGGCTGCCTCTGATTTGTTGCCGATCACATGGGCCAGCGACATCTCGCAAACCTCATGGGCATATCCAGTGCACTCGGCCGCCCAATCGCGAAAGCCAGACCGGAAGCCGTGCACGGTGCAATCCAGCCTCATGCGGCGCAGCAACATTGACATGGCCATGGTGGACAGCTTGCCGCCCTTGTCGGCCGGGAACAGGTTGGCCTTCTTGAGCGGCTTAACGGCCTCCAGAATTTCGACCGCGCGCGGCGACAGGGGAATGCGGTGCTCTTTGCCCGCCTTCATGCGGGATGCCGGAACAGTCCAGACGGCTTTGTCCATATCGACTTCATTCCAAGTTGCTCCGAGCACTTCACTGGTGCGCGTGGCCGTCAGAATGACAAACTCCAATGCAAGGGCCGCCGTGGCGTCCCGTTCTCTCAGCTTCGCCATGAATGCCGGGATTGCTTCATAGGGCATGGCCTTGTGATGGCCGCGCGACAGCTTAGCACGGGGCGGGAGAATTTGAGCGATATGGCCGCGCCAGCGAGCAGGGTTCTCGCCTTGCCGGTATCCACGTGCCTTGGCGGCATCAAGGATCGATTCAATCCGACCGCGCACCCGGCTTGCCGTTTCAGGCTTTGCCTTCCAGATCGGCTCAAGCACCGCCATGACGTGCGACGTTGCAACATCGGCAATGGGTAGATCGCCCATGACGGGGTAAACATAGGTTGCAAGCGTTGACGTCCATTGCGCACGGTGCTTATCATTGCGCCAGCTATCCTCATGCGCGGCGATATAGGCCACTGCAGCGGCCTTAAACGTGATTGAGGCAACCTTTGTCGCCTGAGCCGCCGCTAAGGCCTGCGCGGCTTCCTGGGCGCGCTCGGCCAGTGGATCGATTCCGGCTTTAACCTTGCGCATGAGTTCAAAGGCAGCGTTGCGCGCATCGGCGAGCGAGACAGAATCGGGGCC
>JANNLW010000505.1:0-9662 GCA_031397145.1 Sphingomonadales bacterium
AATCGAATTGCTCGATGCTCTTGGGATCGACCGCGCACACATCGTGGGCGCATCGATGGGCGGGATGATCGCACAGGTTGTCGCTGCAAAATATCCCCGCAAGGTCTTGTCTCTCACGTCGATCATGTCGACGACTGGAAATCCAGCGGTTCCGCCAGCTCAGCCCGAAGCAATGGCTGTGCTGACAAACCGCCCCACGACGACGGACACAGATTCGCTTGTCGCTTTTCTGGTCAATGCTGCGCGGGTCATTGGCAGTCCCGCTTATCCAGCGAACGAGGATCGGCTCATCACGCGCGTTCGTGACGATCTGGCGCGCAGTTATTCCCCAACGGGATACATGCGCCAAATGGCCGCAATCATTGCGAGCGGAGATCGGCGCGCGCAGCTTGAAGCCATCACAGCGCCAACTCTTGTCATTCATGGAGACGCAGATCCGCTGGTATCGGTGGAAGGGGGACGCGATACGGCGGCCAATATCAAGGGAGCCGAGCTCAAGATCATTCCAGGAATGGGGCATGATCTGCCCCTCCCGCTGGTGGATACGATTGCCGATGCAATCGCAGGGATCGCTCTACGGGCTGACGGGTAACGCCCAGTCGATCGGGCTCAACCCCTTGCCCTGCAGAAATGCGTTTGCCTGTGAGAAATGCCTGCACCCCAGAAAACCGTTATGTGCCGAGAAGGGGGAGGGATGTGCGGCCTTCAGCACCAGATGGCGGCTGGCGTCGACAAATTCTGCCTTGCGTTGGGCATAATTTCCCCAAAGCAGGAAGACGGTCGGGGTTTCGCGGGCGTTGACGATGCGGATGATCGCGTCAGTGAATCGTTCCCAACCCTTGCCCTGATGTGACGCAGGCTGTCCCTTCTCGACTGTCAGTACGGCATTGAGCAGCAGGACGCCCTGTTCGGCCCAATGCTCCAGGAAGCCGTGCGCCACGGGCCGAATGCCGAGATCGCTTTCGATTTCCTTGTAGATGTTGACCAGTGAAGGTGGAGGGCGAACTCCGGGCTTTACGCTGAAGCACAGCCCGTGAGCCTGACCTTCTCCGTGATAGGGATCCTGGCCGAGGATGACGACGCGGACCTTTTCCAATGGCGTCAGGTCCAATGCGCGAAACCATTCTGCGCCTTTCGGGAATATTCGTTTGCCCGCAGCTTTCTCGGCGACAAGGAATTGTCGCAACGCGGCCATATATCCGCTGTCGAATTCTGGGAGGAGCGGGACTTTCCAGCTCTCCTGCAGGGCGATCACATCTGACATGAGAGATTAGTTCCGTAGCGATAGTAGTGTGTCAACCCAAGTATACGGCTTGTCGCCTTTTCTACACGGCTGCCGCTGGTCTGGGGTGTCGAAACGACGAAGCGAAGCGCCAAAACTTGCGCTGCAATACTGTCAGGGCGTCTAACCGCTGCATGCGGCAATGGCGAACCAAAAGTCTGAGTCGTTGACCGCATGCGTTCCAATAGTGGAGTAAGACAATGCGTAAACTTATGGCTGCAAGCGCAATTGCGCTGATGTTCCCCGCGATCGTTGTCGCCAAACCCAAGGAGCAACCTGCCCCAGAATCTGCCCCTGCCGCCGAAATGGCTCCTGCGCCTGCAGCCCCGGCCTCTGCTGATCAGAAAATGGCCATTGCCGAGAAGATCAAGGTCGACTGGCCGAAATATGATACGGGCGGCAAAGGCCATCTAAACCGCGCTGAACTTGCGAAATGGCTGGCCGACCTGCGCGTCGCGGCCGGGCAGCCCGCGCCCGATGCCGAATGGCAGAAGAGCGCTTTTGTGCAGACAGACACAAACAGCGACACGAAGGTTTCGGTCGAAGAACTGATTTCCTTCCTGGCTGCGGGCACGTGACCAACCTTCCTGTTTCTATGGGGTGATCCTTCCCAACGCGTGCCGCGAGACCGGGGAATTCTCGCGCACCCTTTTCAAGCGCGATGTTTCCGGCCAAGGCTGTCCCTTGCAAATAGGGGAGAATGGCCTTGGCAGACTTTGAATCGATCCTGACGGAGATCAGCGACAGTATCCTTACGATCACGCTCAACCGACCCGATCGGATGAATGCGTTTACGACCGTGATGATGAAAGAAATGGTCGCGGCCTTTGACATGGCTGATGCTGACGATGCCATTCGCGCGGTGATCGTAACCGGCTCGGGGGACCGCGCCTTTTGTGCCGGTGCTGATCTTGGCACGGGTGGCGCAACGTTTGACTATGCCAAGCGCCCGGACCGGCTAGAGCATGGCTCGCCCTTCAAGGACGATGGCAGCGTCGATTTCTCCCATGAAAGCGTGCGCGACAATGGCGGGCGGCTTACCCTGCGCATTTTCAACTGCAAGAAACCGGTTATCGGCGCGATAAATGGCGCCGCTGTCGGGATCGGGGTAACGATGCAATTGCCGATGGATTTCCGGCTGGCGAGTGAAACAGCACGATTCGGCTTTGTCTTTGCCCGCCGCGGGATTGTTCCTGAAGCCGCATCGAGCTGGTTCCTGCCGCGCCTCGTTGGCATCAGCCAGGCGCTGGACTGGTGCTATTCTGGTCGCGTTTTCGGCGCAGAAGAGGCCTTGCGCGGCGGGCTTGTCCGCTCGATCCACGCGCCCGCCGATCTCCTTCCAGCGGCGCGTGCGCTGGCGAAGGAACTAACCGCCGAAAGCGCACCTGTTTCGGTCAGCCTTACCCGGCAAATGATGTGGCGGATGCTGGGTGCCAGCCATCCGATGGAAGCGCACAAGATGGATAGTCGTGCAATTTGGGTGCGGGGGCAAGGTGGCGACGCGCAGGAGGGTGTAACCTCGTTCCTCGAAAAGCGGCCAGCCAATTATGCGGATAGCGTTTCGAAGGATCTTCCGCATTTTTCGCCCTGGATGGACGAGCCTGACTATCAATAGGACTTGGCAAGGAGAGCGCCGCCAATGACCACAGGGGAACAGAGGAGCTTGCCGCTCGGTGCCGATCTCTATGGGGATTTGCTCGATACCGCAGCACCGGCTCGGCATGGTTGGCGCGACTATTGGCCGGGCCTTGCAATGACAATCATTGCTGCGCTTGCCGCTGCCTGGCTGTCCGATCATTATGGTGCTCCGCGTATGCTGATGGGGTTGTTGATTGGTCTGGCGTTCAATTTCGCCAATGCCGATGTACGGCTTCACTCGGGACTTGGTTTCGCATCCAAGACCCTGCTGCGCTGGGGCATTGTTGTAACGGGATTGCAGGTCACGGTCTGGCAGATCATCGATCTTGGCTGGGCGAGTTTCGTCTGGATCGCGGCAATGGTGGCAATTGTTACTGCAACTGGAGCGGTGGCGGCAAAGGTACTCCGTCTGGGAATGGGGTTTGGCGTTCTCGCGGGAGGATCCGTAGCGATTTGTGGTGCGTCTGCAGCGCTCGCGCTTTCGAGCGTGCTGGGGGAAAAGCGCTCGAGTCAGGCGCAATTGACGCTTGTGCTTGTTACCATATCGGCTGCGAGTGCGCTTGCCATGTCTCTGTATCCCATCCTTGCGCACCTGATCGGCTTGACCGACCGGCAAGCCGGTTGGCTCGTTGGTGGTTCCATCCATGACGTCGCGCAGGCGCTTGGCGCCGGATATTCCTTTTCCGATGAAGCCGGTGAAACCGCCGCTATTGTGAAACTTACCCGGGTTGCCCTTTTGGCGCCGGCGCTTGCCGCGGTCGCTTTGATTTTTCCGGCAGAAGCTGGGCAAAAGCGCGATCGGATCGGACTTCCCTGGTTCGTGGTTGGCTTTCTGATTTTGGGTGCGGTCAACTCCTTTACATCGCTTCCATTGGAAATCGGAGGCTGGGCAAAAACCGCGACTCAATCGCTTCTCCTTCTGGCGGTGACGGCAATCGGAATTCGTTCTCCGATGCACTTGCTGCTGAATCAAGGCTGGCGCAGCGCGATTCCGGTTATAGCCGCCACACTCATTGCATTTGGGCTCAGTCTCGCCGGCGCCTTGTTGATTGCCTGATCTGATTCAGTGTGGGCATGATGTGATTATCTCTATTGACACTAACACTACAATGTGAATATGTTGCGTTATGAGTATGCAATTGATCGAAAAACTCCGCCGACTCGTCACCGAAGGGGGCATGTCTCGTTCCGGTCTAGCCCGTGCTGCCGGGCTTCATGCCAACACGCTGCGCGATCTCGAAGAAGCGGATTGGAATCCGACGGCCGAAACCTTGCGCAAGCTGGAGATGTTCCTTTTTTCAAACGACGATAGCCCCACGCTGGTTTCGATAGAGGAGATCATAGAGGAGGCTCGCAATGGCCGGATGTTCATCCTTGTCGACGATGAGGACCGCGAGAATGAGGGCGATCTGATCATCCCTGCACAAATGGCGACGCCCGACGCGATCAATTTCATGGCAACGCATGGGCGTGGCCTGATTTGCCTGACCCTGACCAAGGCGCGTGTCGACCAGCTTGGTCTTGACCTGATGAGCCGTGCAAACGGAACCCGTCATGAAACCGCGTTCACCACGTCGATTGAAGCGCGGGAAGGCGTGACGACCGGCATATCGGCCGCGGACCGTGCACGTACCGTTTCCGTGGCCATCGATGCGTCCAAGGGCAAGGACGATATTGTTACGCCGGGTCACGTCTTTCCGTTGATCGCACGCGATGGCGGCGTTCTGGTCCGGGCCGGGCATACCGAAGCGGCGGTCGATATTTCCCGGCTTGCCGGCCTCAATCCTTCGGGCGTGATTTGCGAGATCATGAAGGATGATGGCACCATGGCCAGAATGGATGACCTGATTTCCTTCGCGCGGTTGCACAGCCTCAAAATGGGAACGATCCGGGATTTGATCGCCTATCGCCGGCGGCATGACCATCTGGTCGAATGTCTTGCTGAAACGCCATTCACGTCTGACTATGGAGGTGACTGGCGGTTGCTCAACTATGTCAATCGTGTCGATGGCAGCCAACACCTCGTATTGCAGAAGGGCAAGGTTCGTGCAGACGAACCCACGCTTGTCCGAATGCACAGCATCTCTATCTTCTCAGATACTCTTGGACAGCCCGGTCCGCGCAAACGCCTCCTTCAACGCTGCATGCATGAGGTCGGTAACGTGGGCGCGGGTGTCATCGTGCTGCTAATGCCGCAGCCCGAGGGCGGGCTGACGATGATGGTCCAATCGGGGGGCAAGACGCCCGAAATGGACCTCCGCAACTATGGCATCGGCGCCCAGATCCTGGCCGATCTCGGGATTCACGACATGATCCTGCTAACCAACGCGCACCGCAATATCGTCGCGCTCGACGGCTATGGAATTAACGTCGTTGGCGAGCGGCTTATTCCGGAGGGCGACTGATCACAGTCATGCAAAATCTCTTGCAAGGTTTGCACCGCCGCGTTCGATCCACGGCAGGGCGTCAGGGATCATTTCAAACATGCTGAAAAAGCCGTGGACCATCCCTGGGGCGCAAACCGCATCAACGGTGACACCGGCTGCCGCAAGCTTCGCCGCATAGGCATCGCCCTCATCGCGGAGCGGATCATATTCAGCAGTAATGACAGTCGCCGGCGCAAGGTTCGAATGATCGGCTTGATTCAGAACAACCGCAAGCGGGGCATCGACTGGAGAAACACTGCCGAGATAATGATCCCAGAACCATTTCATGCCGGCTGTGGTCAGATAATAGTCTCCGCCACCATTTAATTCATAGGATGCACGGGCAAAATCGACATCGGTAACCGGGTAGATGAGAAGCTGGTGAGCGAGCACTGGCCCACCCGCATCACGCGCCATGATCGCAACGGCGGCAGCAAGGTTTCCGCCCGCGCTATCTCCGGCCACGGCAACCTTTGATCCATTAATGCCGAGTTGTTCCGCATTGGCAACCGCCCAAACGGTTGCTTCGAAACAATCGTCGGCCGCTGCGGGATAGCGATGTTCGGGAGCAAGTCTGTACGCGACAGAGAGTACCGCGGCCATGCTTGCCTTCGCGAGCGCGCGACACGTGTTGTCATGCGTATCCAGTGTCCCGATGACCCAGCCGCCGCCATGGAAATAGAGAGTGAGGGCGGGCTTCTCAATCGCTCCAAAGGGAACATAGAGTCGTGCATCGAGCGTTCGGCCAGACAAGGGGATGGTCAGGTCTTTTGTCCGGGCCATCTCGATTGGTTCGCCAAAGGCCATGGGGTTGTCAAAAATTGCGCGTGCGTCTGAAGGGCTTGCTGTTTCGAAATCAATGGCCGGTGCTTGTGCCATCATCGCAAGCAACGCCTCAACCGCAGGATTTAGTGTCATAAATTATTCCTCATTCGAAATTGCAAAGCCACCCGAGACGCTGATCTCCTGTCCTGTCACCTAGCCCGCTGCCGCTCGCCGCACCAATCGTCCCGGAAACACCCCTGTGCCTTTATCCATCCGCCGGATCACCACTCCGGAAACAATTGTCGCATCATAGCCGGTGGCGGCCTGATCGAGCCGCCTGCCGCCAGCGGGCAGGTCGTGCACGATATGGGGAATGGGGAGGGTCAGGCGATCCATGTCTATGACGTTGATGTCAGCCTTCATCCCAACCTTCAACAGTCCGCGATCGTCAAGGCCCACCACGCGCGCGGCCTTGGCAGTGAGCATGTGGACGGCGCTCGCAAGATCGATCTTGTGATCCG
The DNA here is from genome assembly GCA_031397145.1 of Sphingomonadales bacterium. GTDB lineage: Bacteria > Pseudomonadota > Alphaproteobacteria > Sphingomonadales > Sphingomonadaceae > Aquisediminimonas. The sequence goes on from JANNLW010000505.1 coordinate 6,633, forward strand.
TCCCGTCGCGCACAAAATGCTTGAGCAGGAAAGTTGAATAGCTCGCATCGCAAATCGCACCATAGTGCGCGCCGCCATCGCCTAGCGCGGGTACACAGTCAGGATGGGTCAACATTTCGTAAGCACTGTCGAGTGAGCCGTTTTCGTAATTGCCGAGCGCGGAAAGAAACAGGCCTTTGCCCTTGGTTTCCATGATCCGGTCGTAGGCGATCTCTTGCGGCGAACAACCACGCGCTTCGGCGAGCGCGGCTAGACTCTGGTCGGCGGGCGGCGCATAATTGGGCGGGTCGTTCAGAGGGAAGAGCCAACGCCAGTTGCGCGCCAGGGCATTGAACGGATGCCCCTCGCCAAATTCTTCACTCATCAGTGCGGCCTTCACTTCGGGCGCACGCATCGCAGCGACGCGCTCTTCAAGCGGCAAATGAGCGATTTTCTGGTAGCTGGGGCACAGGCTAAACGGGTGGACAGTGAGTTCGAGTCCCGCGATCAGGCCGATCGGGCGCGGCATGACTTGCGCCGTCACCTGATACCCCTCAGCCTTAGATTGCGCCATCATATCGAGCACCCTGCGCCAGCGCGGCGGCCCTTCATTGCCGCTCGCCAGTGTGAAGGTTGCGGGTCGGCTACTCGCGCGCATCATCGCGTCGATCACAGGATATTCCTTGTCCCAGCCGACAAAGGCATCGAGCACGACCTGGAATGTGCCATGGCCCGCATCCTTCATGCCGGCGCCAATCGCTTCAAGTTCGGCTATGTCCGCCTTGAACGTCGGGATGGAGCCACCGTCGGCAGTCTTGTGGATCGAAAGCCGCGATGTGGCAAAGCCGATTGCGCCTGCTTCCATCGCTTCTTTCGCTATCGCCCGCATCTTGGCGAGATCATCGTCATTGGCCGGTTCGCGATTTGCCCCGCGCGCACCCATTGCATAGACGCGCAAGGGCGAGTGGGGGAGGTAGGCAGCTACATCAATATCGCGTTCGCCAGCATCGAGCACATCGAGATATTCGGGAAAGGTTTCCCAGTTCCAGGGCAGGCCTTCCGTCATCACGACGCCGGGGATATCCTCGACTCCCTCCATCACGTTGATCAGCATGTCATGGTCTTCGGCGCGGCATGGCGCAAAACCGACGCCGCAATTGCCCATCACGACGGTCGTGACGCCGTGGCTTGAGGACGGGGTCATTTCCTTCCCCCAGATTGCCTGCCCGTCATAATGGGTGTGGACGTCGACAAATCCCGGCGTAACGATGCGGCCGCGCGCATCGATTTCTTCGGTGCCGTTGCCGCCGAAGGTGCCAATCGCAGCAATCTTGCCATCCTTTATTGCGAGATCGCCTTCAATCAGCGCGCCACCTGTGCCATCCGCAATGGTGCCGCCACGAATGATGAGGTCAAAATCGGTCATCTTCATCACTCTCCTATTTGGCTTGAATGTCGAACCAGTTTACGGGCACGTCAAGTCAGAACCGAATCATTGACAGGAATGCCGCGATGAAAGCCATCCAAAGTATGCACCCCGCAGCGCTCGAAAGCCTGATGCTCGTGGAAATGCCGGATGCGGATCCGCCAGGCAATGGCGAAATCACCGTGCGGTTGAGGGCAAGCTCGCTCAACTATCATGACTATGCCGTTGTGAAAGGCATGATCCCGGCAGCGGAAGGTCGTATCCCGATGTCGGATGGTGCAGGCGAAGTGACGGCGGTTGGAGCGAATGTAACTGACTATAAGATCGGCGACTCGGTCGTCACGACTTTCTTTCCTTACTGGCTCGATGGGACGCCGCCGACGGACGCCTTCACACGCGTTCCCGGCGATGGCATCGACGGATACGCGCGCGAAATGGTGACCGCGCCGACAAGTTGGTTCACGCACGCTCCGCTCGGCTATTCTCATGCCGAGGCTGCAACGCTCACTTGCGCTGGTTTGACTGCGTGGCGCGCATTGGTGGTTGATGGAGGCATCAAGCCGGGCGATACTGTACTCATTCAGGGAACAGGCGGTGTGTCGATCTTCGCGCTGCAGTTTGCCAAAGCGATGGGCTGCACTGTGGTCGCGACATCATCGAGCGATGAAAAGCTGGACAGGCTGAAAGCCTTGGGCGCGGATCACCTGATCAATTACAAGACTACCGAGGCATGGGGCGCAAAAACACTTGAGCTGACCCGCGGCGCGGGCGTGGATCACGTTGTAGAAATTGGCGGAGCTGGCACACTTGATCAATCCATGATTGCCGCGCGCAATGGCGGGCATGTTGCGGTGATCGGCATTCTTGCGGGTTATGCAGGCCCGGTCTCGACCGTTGTGCTGATGGCCAAGCAGCTGCGTGTTCAAGGGCTAACCGTGGGAAGTCGAAAGCATCAGCTCGACATGATCCGCGCGATCGAAGTGAATGGGATCAAACCAGTGATTGACGGCAGTTTCGCGCTCGCCGGCCTTGCTGATGCCTTCCGGCATCAGGAAAGTAAGACGCATTTCGGCAAGATTGTGATCGATATCTAGGCGGCAACCCCGCTCCGGATGTCACGTTCGGGTGTATGTTGATCAGTCGCCCGCAATCTTGGCAACCGAACGCCCGGTCAGCTCAACTTTTACCTGTCGGCTGCAGGCTCAAGCCCGCGTCTCAGGAAGTTTCGCAGGGAAAGGATGATCGCGGCGCCCGTGAGGGCGATGGCAGCATCGATTGTCCAGAACATCGACGGACTCATTTTATCAAAGAAGCTTCCAACCCAGCCCATCAGCGTGTGGCCGATGAAGGGGGAGAGAAAGGCGACGCCCATCAGGGTTGACGTGAACCCGGGTGGAGCGGATTTGCTGACGAGCGCCAGTGTTGTCGGCCAGTAGTACATCCACGCAAGCCCCATGAGCAGATAACCGGCAAGCGCCCAGCCGATCCCCACGCTGTCGGCTTGTGTCACGCCAAGATTGCCAAATGCAAATACAAGTGCTGCGCAAGCGACGAGCGCCGAACCAATGCCAATCTTCGTCACGCTCGCAGGCTCGCTTCCCCTGCGAGCTTGCCAGCTCCACAGC
>JANNLW010000020.1:0-2191 GCA_031397145.1 Sphingomonadales bacterium
CGCGCCGGTGATGTCGTGGTGATCCGTTATGAGGGACCGAAGGGCGGGCCTGGCATGCGCGAGATGCTCTCTACCACTGCGGCACTTTACGGCCTTGGTATGGGCGAGACGGTGGCACTGATCACCGACGGACGATTTTCAGGTGCCACGCGCGGATTCTGCATCGGGCATGTCGGACCAGAAGCGGCAGATGGTGGGCCGATCGCCCTGGTCGAGGAAGGAGACGAAATCAGTATCGACGCAAATGGCGGCACAATAGAACTGAATGTTCCAGCTGACGTGCTCGCAGCCCGCAGACTGAAGTGGAAGCCACGCCAGAATGACTATCAATCCGGTGCATTGTGGCGGTATGCGCAAAACGTTGGTCCTGCGTGGCAAGGTGCCGTCACCCACCCTGGAGCGAAATCAGAAAAACACGTCTATGCGGATATTTAGCCTTGCTCTCTCACTTTTTCTTGTAGCCTGCGGAGGGCAGGAGGATGGGACGAGTGGGACGGGAGCATTGGTTGAAAATTCTCTACAGATAATGTGCATGGTTGATGGCGAAACGCAATTCGAACCACTTTGCTCGCTTCGGCAATCGACGGGGGAAGATGGTTCAATTCTTACTCTGTCGAGCCCAAGTGGAGGATTTCGTCGCCTGCTCGTAATCGGCGATGGACGCGGAGTCGTGGCGGCGGACGGCGCGGCGCAGGCGATCGTCAGACCGCTTGGAGTAAAAACAATCGAAGTGACGATCGGAGCTGACCGCTACCGCATTCCCGCCAACGTCAAACAAGCCGGACGAGAGTCTCGGTGATGCAGGTTTCAGGCCCAATCTTGACTGCGTCGGAAATGCGAACCGCCGAGGGCGTTGCGATGGCTGGAGGCGTCTCAATTGACGCATTGATGGAACGCGCTGGAGAAGCCGTCGCTGAAGCCGTCTGGCGATTTGGCGGCGGCATGCCAACTCTCATCCTGTGCGGACCGGGCAATAATGGTGGTGACGGCTATGTGGCGGCGAGACTGCTCCTGGAGCGCGGCCTCGATGTACGTGTGGCGGCCTGCTCCGGGCCAACGACTGAAGTTGCGATCGCGGCGCGAAAGCGCTGGACGGGCGTTGTCGAGCAATTGGAAGATGCACAGCCTGCACAAGTGCTGGTCGACGCCCTTTTCGGCACAGGACTGTCGCGACCATTGGATGCGAAAATTGGCAATCTTCTCAAGCGCCTTGCAGATGCCGCGCGATACCTTGTCGCGGTTGATTTGCCGAGTGGAGTCGGGACAGACGATGGGGCTGATTTGGGCGCTGTTTCAGCCGATGTCACGCTGGCGCTTGGTTCGCTCAAACCAGCGCATGTGCTGTTTCCAGCCGCTCGCCTATGCGGCACGACGAAGACACTGGATATCCGGATTCTGACGTCCAGCGTAACGCACGTCCTCAATCGTCCGCAATTGCCCGCACCTGGTCCACAAGATCACAAGTATCGACGTGGGCTTGTCGCGGTGGTGGGTGGCCAAATGGCTGGTGCTGGTGTGCTTTCGGCCCGTGCAGCCATGCGCATTGCCGGCTATGTGGTTGCGGCCAACCTCAATGGGCTTGGCCCCGATGCTCTCGTGCATCATGAATGGCCGGAAATTGCCTCTGATGATCGGGTTGGAGCTTTGCTTATTGGCCCCGGGCTAGGGCGCGACGCAAGTTCGCGGGCCCAACTCGATCGTGCGTTGCACACCGTCCATCCACTGGTTCTTGATGCTGATGCAATCCGCTTGTTGAATGACGCCGAGCTATTGAACTTGCGTCGCCGCTCGACCCCGATGATCATGACGCCGCATAGCGGTGAATTCGAAGCGCTGTTCGGGAATGGCCCTGGCAGCAAGATTGATCGCGCCCGCTTTGCCGCGGCAAAATCAGGCGCCGTGATCGTCCTGAAAGGTGCCGATACCGTCATTGCAGCGCCGGATGGACGAGTGCGTGTCTCAGTAGGTGCGCCAGGATGGCTTGCCAGTGCGGGCACCGGAGATGTGCTGGCAGGACTTCTTGCTGGCTGCCTTGCAAATGGCCAGGCTCCGTTTGAGGCCGCCTCGGCAGCGGTTTGGCTACATAATGAAGCCGCAAGGCTTGCTGGGCCCGGATTGATCGCCGACGACCTGTCTGCTGTTGTTCCCAAGGCACTTGCACGCTGCCAATGACACGGATTGTCTCTCTAGC
>JANNLW010000033.1:0-6669 GCA_031397145.1 Sphingomonadales bacterium
AATCGAAGTAGAGGATGGCGGGCGCAAGATCCGTGTCGTTCGGAACATGACCGTCACAGCGACTGCGGCCGTTGCTCCGGCAGCAGCATCGGTCGCCTCCGTCGCACCGGTTGCAGTCCCGGTCGCGCCAGTGGGCGATCACCCCGGCACCGTGAAATCGCCGATGGTTGGCACAGCTTATCTAACCCCCGATCCGGATGCGCCGCCCTTTGTCAAAGTTGGCGGTAGCATCAAGGAAGGTGACACGATCCTGATCATCGAAGCGATGAAGGTGATGAACCCGATTGTTGCACCACGAGCAGGCAAGGTTACGCAGATCCTGGTCGGCAGCGGCCAACCCGTCGAATTCGATCAGCCACTGGTCGTCATCGAATAATGACCATCGAAAAGCTGCTCATCGCCAATCGCGGTGAAATTGCCCTGCGCATTCACCGCGCGGCCCACGAAATGGGAATCAGGACGGTTGCGGTCCACTCGACCGCCGACGTCGACGCGATGCACGTCCGGCTTGCAGATGAAGCGATCTGCATTGGCCCGCCTTCGGCGAAGGACAGCTATCTCAATGTCCCGGCGATCATTTCGGCGGCAGAAATCAGCAATGCAGATGCGATCCACCCCGGTTATGGCTTTCTTTCTGAAAATGCCCGCTTCGCCGAGATCGTCGAGGAGCATAAAATTGCGTTCGTTGGCCCGAAGCCGGAGCATATTCGGACAATGGGTGACAAGGTTCAGGCTAAGAAGACTGCAGGCGCACTGGGTATGCCGCTGGTTCCAGGGTCGGACGGCGCAATTGACGATGTCGGTGAGGCCAAGAAGATCGCCAATGACATCGGTTATCCAGTAATCATCAAGGCCGCATCGGGCGGTGGCGGGCGCGGCATGAAGGTCGTCAATTCCGAAGACGAGCTCGAAACCCAGATGCTGCAGGCCGGAACCGAAGCAAAGGCAGCATTCGGAGATGCCACAGTCTATCTGGAAAAATATCTTGGCAATCCGCGGCACATAGAGTTTCAGGTCTTTGGCGATGGCAATGGCAAAGCCATCCATCTCGGCGAACGCGATTGTTCACTCCAACGCCGCCATCAAAAAGTACTTGAGGAGGCACCCTCGCCCGTCATTAGTTCAGACGAACGGATGCGGATGGGTGGCGTTGTCTCCAAAGCTATGGCCGATATGGGCTATCGCGGCGCGGGCACGATCGAATTTCTTTGGGAAAATGGCGAATTTTATTTCATCGAAATGAACACGCGCATCCAGGTCGAGCATCCGGTGACCGAGATGATTACCGGATTCGATCTTGTTCGCGAGCAGATCCGGGTAGCTGAAGGACGCGAACTCTCGGTGACACAGGATATGCTGGAGTTCCGCGGCCACTCGATGGAATGCCGGATCAACGCAGAAGACCCAAGAACCTTCGCGCCGTCGCCCGGCCTCGTCACATCCTATCACCCGCCAGGAGGCATGCATGTCCGTGTCGATAGCGGGCTCTACGCCGGATATCGTGTGCCCCCGCATTATGACTCGATGATCGCCAAGCTGATTGTCTATGGCCGAACGCGTGAAAGTTGCATGATGCGGATGCGCCGCGCACTTGAAGAAATGGTGGTTGATGGGATCAAGACCAATATCCCTCTCCATCAGGATCTGTTACGGGCGCCAGACGTGATCAATGGTAATTATTCAATCAAATGGCTTGAAGACTGGCTCGCGGAAAAGGCAGAAGGCTAAGGCGTAGATGGTGTTGACAAAGGCAGCGATCAAGGCAGGTGCAGGGTTGGTGCTCGCGCTTGCGAGCCCGGTATTGGGCGAGAACAAAAAATCCGCCCAACCTGTTGATCTTGTCCCGCCTTCATTGCAGGTGGCCGAGCCTGCGCCACCTCCGGCCAGCCAGCCAACACCGGCTGCTTCTGCGGTGGTTCCAGTTCAGCCGGCTCCCGCCTGGACAATCGGCAACGTTTCAGCCCTGCTTACCGTGATCCAGGGCGTGGGCGTACGCGGATTGAATCCGATCGACTATGATCTCGATGCCTTGCGGGCCGCTATTCTGGCCGGTGAAGGCGTGGCGCTGAACGATATCGCCACACTTTCCTTCACCAAATTGCTGGTCGATCTGCGTGATGGTCGGACTCCCTATTCGGCACGCGTGCAATGGTTCGTGCGCGATCCTGATGCCACAAACTTTTTAACTGAAGTGCTGCTTCGCAGGGCCCTTGATAGCCATGACTTTGAAGGCGTGTTTGCTTCGGTCGAGCCGACCCATCCCGACTATGCCGCGCTCAAGACGGCACTGGCTGCAACGAAAGATCCGCTACGCCAGCAGGTCATCAGGACCAATATGGAACGCTGGCGCTGGCTCCCGCGCGATCTTGGTACGCGCTATGTGTATGTAAATGTGCCTGAATATATCGTTCGCGTTGTTGGCAAGGGAAAGAATATCGCGACTTATCGCGCGATCGTCGGCGCGCCCAAGACAGCGACCCCGCAACTCGATTCGACGGCGGTTGGGATGATCATCCATCCGACCTGGACGATCCCCCAGAGCATCATCAAGGAAAGCGTCGGCGCCCTCATTGCCAAAAATCCGGCTGCCGCGCGCGCGCGCGGTTATACCTGGACGGGTACTGGCAAGAACTTGTCGGTCGTCCAGAAGTTCGGTCCAGGTAATTCATTGGGCATGATGAAGATGGACATGCCCAATCCGCATGCGATCTTTCTTCACGATACGCCAACGCGCAGCCTATTCGATCGCCCGGTGCGTGCGCTGAGCCATGGTTGCATCCGGACCGACCGGGCCGTTGAATTCGCGATCCTGATGTCGATACTGCAAGCCGATTTTGATCCACACGAAGCCGCTGACATTTTCAAGCGCGGGCTGAACGACCGGATCCCATTTACTGAACCAGTCCAGGTTTTCATCAATTACTTCACAATGGCGAGCAACGGTGATGGAAAGCTCAACAGCTTCGCAGACATTTACGGGCGGGACGCGCCGGTGATCGCCTCGCTCTCCCAGCCAAGGGAGGAAAAGGTTGCAACACCACCGCCGGTCATCGTGCCGATCGAGGCGCCAGGCGCTTAAATCTTGTCGGAAAAGATCAGGCGCCCCGGCCCCAGCCGCGCGATGATCTGCATCAGATCGCCTTCGGGAAACGCAAAGCAGCCATCGCTGCGGCCCAGTTTTCCCCATTTTTCAATCATTTCAGGATTGGCATACCACGCGCCATGCACCACAATCGCGCGGGCTTCTGCGTTGCAATTGTCCGGATCGAGTCCATAGAGTCGCATCGACGGTCCATGCATGCCTTCATACCAGGTATGCGTCAGAAAGGCGCCGCGCGACGAGGCGAATGATTCAAACTCGTTGGAGAATTTGCGGACAACCCCTTCATGTCCGGGATCGGAACCGCGCCCATGAGCGACCAGAAACGGGCGAACCTTGCCGGCGACGATATCGACGACGAAAAAGCGTGGTTCGTTTGACGGGCGGCTGAAATCGGCAATGCCCACGGTGTCGCGCAGCCATATGGCGGATTTGTTGCGGGTCAGTTCGCGATGCGCAATGAACCGAAGCCGGTCGTCATCGACAGCCGCCAGCGCAGGCGCCGGCATGATTGCCAGCGCAGCTGTCCCAGCCACAAATTGTCGACGGTTCACAATCATCCCGCAATCAATCTCCAAATCGATACAGGCTTCAGTATAGAATCAATATACACCAAAAAGAATCAGTTTTCCGTTAAAAAAGGCAAAACGCATGAAAGCCACGATCTGGCATAATCCCAATTGCGGCACATCGCGCAAGACTTTGGCCATCCTGCAAGAGGCGGGCGGTGTCGAATTGACGGTGGTTGAATATCTGAAGGCGCCCCCGACGGCGGAAAAACTGCAGTCCCTTTATCAAAAAGCGGGAATCACCCCACGCGAGGGCCTGAGGACACGAGGATCGCCAGCTGAAGAGCTGGGGCTGCTTGAGGCCGACGGGAGCACAATCCTCAAAGCCATGGCCAAAGAACCAATCCTGATCGAGCGGCCGCTGGTAGAAACCGAAAAGGGCGTCCGACTCTGTCGTCCCCAGGATATTGTGCGCGAGATTTTGTAGACGGTCGCGCTAGGTCTGCAGGAACCAGCGTTCGGTTCCTTCGATGCCAATTGCTGTCAGTTTTCCTGTCGCATAAGCGCCAGTATCAATACCAATACGGTTATCATGGGCGTCAACCTCTTCGGTAATCGTGTGCCCATGGATCACAATCATGCCGTGATCGCCCTTGAAATCGGTAAATTCGCGACGAATCCAGCGCAAATCACTTGTCCGCTGCTCTTCAATCGCATCCCCAGGTCGAATGCCCGCATGCACAAAGAGAAAATCGCCAGCCACAATCCAGTCATCCGCGCCTTTCAGGAATGCAATATGATCTTCGGGGACATGGCTCGAAATCAGTTCGACCAGTTCATCGAGATCGGCTTTGTCGTAGTCTGCTTCATCGATACCGTAGCTCAACATGGTTTCCTTCCCGCCGACCCGGTTGATCAGCCCGGCAGACCGACGGTCACCATCCCAGGTGCGGATCAGCAATTCCTCATGATTTCCCACTATCAAGCGGACATCCGTGCTCGCGCTCGCGAGTTGCATCACACGTTCAATCACACCGCGTGAATCAGGGCCGCGATCGCAAAGATCTCCTAGAAAAATCAACTGGGTGCGCACACGATTGCGGCTCGCATTGTCTTCCTCGATCAACAGAATCAGTTGATCGAGCAGGTCGAGCCGACCATGGATATCGCCAATCGCATAGATCCGCTGCCCATCGGGCGCAGTCCAAATGCGCGGTGGGACTTCTTCTTTCTGGCCAAACAGCCGCTTGAATACCATGAAATGTTTTACTCGATCAGAAGGGCGAAGGGGGTATAGAATCCCTGACGACGCTTGACCAGAGTTCAGGCGGGTTCGCGTGCGACCAGTTCCACCGGATCTATGCCAAGCCGTTCAATGTGCGCACGCATGCGCGGCCAGACCTTGGTCAGGAAGATTTCGCGTTCCTGTATGCGAAGGCGATCGGTTGCGCCCTCTGCAACGAACATGCCCACACCGCGCCGGACACTGACATAGCCATCGTCCTGCAATGCCTGATACGCCTTGGCGACGGTCAGTGGGTTTGCCCCATGATCGGCAGCAAAGGCGCGAACGGAGGGCAATTGCTCCCCTTCGGCGTAGCGTCCTTCAAGAATTGCCGCCGCCAACAGGCCGCGCAATTTGATATAAACCGGTACATCGCCAGAATCATTTGGTGTCATGCAAAGATAATACACCAATTTTATCGGGCTGTCAGCCCCGAATCTGACCGTCCCAACGGCGTACGACATCATTGAAATCCGGCCGTGGACGCTCGTCCAGAGGGCGACCCGGAGATCCGAAAAAAAGGAAGCCGGCGATCTGATCATCGGGACCGGCAAAGGCGTCTCGCACAATCGGGGAATAGGCTGCCCAGCCAGTCAGCCAGCACCCCACAAAGCCAAGTGCATGCGCGGCGTTGAGCATCGTCATGCAGGCAGCGCCGGCCGAAAGTTCCTGCTCCCAGCGAGGAATTTTACTTCCTTCAACCGGGCAGGAAATCACGATAACAAGAGATTGTGATTGTTTGGAAAATTGCTCCAGAGATTCCAGTTCAAGTCGTCCCGAATCTGGTTTTTCAAGACGATATGCGTCCGTTAGCAAGGATGCCAGCGCATCGCGTCGATCGGGGTCAATGATGACAAACCTCCACGGCGCGATTTTTCCATGATCAGGAACACGCATCGCCGCTGCAAGTATACGGTCAAGCTCGGCGCGGCCGGGTCCCGGAGCAATCATGTCGCGCGGCTTGCCCGACCGGCGGGTCTCGATCAGCGTGATGGGCGACGACAGATCATTGAATATCACAAGCTTGGCCTTTGAAATAACAGTGCGAATCGACTGTCGCAGCATGTTGACCGATGCATTCGAACCTTGAATGAATCCAGACCGTTCATCACCTTGCCTGCTTGGCTCTCACCTCGCGTCTGAGTTGCGAATAGGGAATGCCGTACAGGCGGCGACACGAGCGCAAGAGGCTGGACGCATCATGATAGCCCAACCGTTCCGCGATGGCCTCCGCAGTCAGGCGCGTGTCCAATAACAGGTGTTCAAGCCTTTTCTTGTACGACTCGTTGAGCAAGGCCCTGAAATTGGCTCCTTCCCCGGACAGCCTTCGCTCGAATGTTCGCTTCGACATTCCCATCGTTCGGGCGACTTCAACGGCATCGATACGTCCCCTTGTCACCCCATCGAGCGATTCGGATACGCGGGCTGTCAAATTGTTGATCTGGCCCTTCTGCAGTGCGATTTCGCGGAGCGCGGCCAAGACAAGCGCAAAGGAGGTGCTGTTCGCGAGAGGAGACACTTGCTTGCACAATACCCTTGGCACGATGATAGTCGCCCGCTCATGGCCCCAAGAGGCATTGCCCTCAAACAATTCAAGGAGCCGTTCGCCATAGCCCGGCGGCGGGCCCATTAATTGATACCGTATCGTTTCGGCTCCATGGGAAAGAATGGCCTTCGCCGTCGCCTGGAACGAAAGCCAGGCAATAGAATTCGCCATCCGCCAATTCGTCGGGCTGGCACGGACCATAGGCAAGATCGTAAGCATCAAGTTTGAC
>JANNLW010000081.1:0-6848 GCA_031397145.1 Sphingomonadales bacterium
AGCGGCGCATGCTGGCTGGAAGGGAGCGTTGGGAGGCATTACCGATTCCGTTATCGCAACAATGGAAACACTCGGGGCTGCACGCGATCGGATCGTAGCGGCCATCGGCCCTGTGATTGCGCGCGTGTCATACGAAGTGGATGATGACTTCGCGCGTCGTTTCGAAGAGGTCAATCCTGAGAATGAGCGCTTTTTTTCGCCCGGTCGCACCGGGCACCAGCAATTTGACCTGGAAGCCTATGTTGCGATGCGATTGGCAGAAGCCGGAATCGGGCGCGTCGAGTTGCTCGGTCTCGACACTTATGCTGATGCAAATCGTTTTTTCAGCTTCCGCCGCGCGACACATCGGGGGGAACCCGGCTATGGGCGACAGATCTCGCTGATCGGACTTCCGGGCTGACCTTTTTTCGGCTAGGCTGCACAACATTATTACCCAATCCCGAAAGCAAATTACATGACTGATGAAGTCCAGACACCGCGTCGCCGCCCCAAGGCCGATGTTCGCGCGATCGGAAACCGCCGCCTCCAGCCCAATACGCTGATGATGGGCCATGGTTTTGACCCCGCGCTGTCAGAAGGCTCGTTGAAACCCCCGATCTTCCTCACCTCGACGTTCGTCTTTGAAAATGCGGCTGCCGGAAAGCGCCATTTCGAGGGTGTGACTGGAAAACGACCGGGAGGCGCCGAAGGGCTTGTCTATTCGCGATTCAATGGCCCGAATCAGGAAATCGCCGAAGACCGGCTCGGCGTCTGGGAAGATGCCGAGGATGCCCTGACCTTCTCGAGCGGCATGTCGGCAATCGCCACGGTTTTGCTCGCCTTTGTCCAGCCGGGCGATGTGATCGTCCATTCAGCGCCACTCTATGCCGCGACGGAAACGCTTATCGGCAAGATCCTTGGCAAATTCGGCGTGACTTGGCTCGATTTTCCAGCGGGCGCGACGCCCGAAGAAATCGATGCCGTGGTCGAAAAAGCGCAAGGTCAGGGCCGGGTAGCGATGATCTACCTCGAAAGCCCGGCCAACCCAACCAACGTGCTGGTCGATGTCGAGGCCGTGGCCAAGGTCCGCGACGCGCGGTTCGGCACGGGTGACGACCGCCCGCCGATCGTGATCGACAATACGTTTCTCGGCCCGCTCTGGCTGAAACCCATGCGACACGGGGCAGATATCGTTGTCTATTCGCTGACCAAATACGCCGGTGGGCATAGCGATCTTGTCGCAGGTGGAGCCCTTGGTTCAAAGGCGCATATCAATATCATCCGGTCGATGCGGAATACGATCGGCACAATTCTCGACCCCAACAGCGCATGGATGTTGCTCCGCAGCCTCGAAACACTCGAATTGCGGATGAGCCGCGCAGGCGAGAATGCCGCAAAAATCTGCGCCTGGCTGAAGGACCAGCCCAAAGTTGAAAAAATTGTCTACCTCGGCTTTCCCGAAACCGAACGGCAGGCAGACATTTACAGGCGTCATTGCACCGGGGCTGGCTCGACCTTTTCGCTCTACCTCAAGGGAGGGGAAGCCGAGGCGTTCGCATTTCTCGATGCCCTGAAGATTGCAAAACTTGCGGTGAGTTTGGGCGGTACTGAAACACTGGCGAGCTGTCCGGCAGCGATGACGCATCTTTCGGTTCCTGATGATCGCAAGGCGGCGCTGGGAATCACTCCGAACATGGTCCGGATCTCGATCGGAGTCGAGGATGCCGACGATTTGATCGCCGATTTTGAGCAGGCTTTGAACTCTATTTGAACAATTATAATCCCTATTTGGATTTATGGATTGACAGCGTCACGCTTTTCCGGATATAATGCATAGTCTCGGAAATTCCGATTCGCTTTAGCCCCAATCCAATATTGTCCATCCCCGCGCTTTGGCCAGAGCGCGAAGACGGCGGTGCGGGTTGGCCGCAAATCCTTCGTCTGCCCATGCGAGGCTCGGCGCATCCGAGGCGTGGTCGGAATAAAAACGGATATAGGCCGCATCGCGAGCGATACCTGTGTGTGCCATCCAGTCGCGAATCATCGCAAGTTTGGCTTCCCCGTAACAATTCTCTCCTTTAATCCGGGGGGAGACCCCTGCGCTGATTGTCGTCGTCTGCGTGGCAATCACTTCCGTTCCCAACAGCCGGGCAATGTTTGACACGTAGAAGGCATAGGAAGCGCTGGCGATGACGATCTTGTAACCATCGGCTCGATCAGCATCGATGCGTTCGAGTGCCGGACGAAACACGTTGCTGGTCAGTGTCCTGCCTGCAAACCCGGCGGAAATAGCGGTGAGCGCCGCTTCGTCGATCCGCCGTCCCAACATCAGGCCAAGATTGATTTCCTTGAGCCTGCCGCGATTGATAAGCTTCAACGCGAACCCAAGCAAAGTGAAAAACATGAGCGGGACCAACAATATCCGCCACATTCGATAACGGGTAACCGCGTAAAAAAGAAACGGGCCGAAGGTCGCCCGACGGGTAATTGTCTTGTCCAGATCATAAATCGCGATGCGCTGCATGATTTTGCCATAATGGCATTGCAGCTTGCCCGTAAGCAACGAATGCATCAGTGTTTGAGGATGATGCCGGAAACGATCAGCCCATTGGCCGACTTTGTGGAGGAAATTGCAGGCGATGTGCCTGTGCTGCGCTTTACCGGCCGGTTAACTCTCGCACGTCTGGGTGATTTGCCGGTTCGGCTCCAAACGCTTTCGCAGCCCCCGAAACGAATCGACCTTTCAGGGATAGAGCGCCTCGATACGGTTGGAGCGTGGATCGTCCACAAGCTTGCTAGGGACAATGGGGCGGAGATTATCGGGCTCGACGATGATCGCGCGATGTTGATCAGCCAGGTCGAGAAAGCCGATCAACCCGTGCGCATGCGGCCAGAGACGCAGGCACCATTTCTCAGGGTGCTTGACGAGATTGGCGATGCGACGGTGATAGCGGGTCAAACCATGTTGGGTTTGTTGTCCTTTTTTGGCGCAATCCTGATCGCAACCTGGAATGTGATCCGCAACCCGAGGCGGTTTCGGGTCAACGCAGTCGTTCAGCGCTTCGAGTTGGTCGGCGTCAAGGCGCTGGCCATTGTGGGGCTGATGAGTTTCCTGATCGGGATCGTCATTGCCCAGCAGGGCGCGGTTCAGCTCGAACAATTTGGTGCGCAATCGCTTACGGTCAACCTGATCGGACGGATCACAACGCGCGAACTTGGCGTGTTGATGACAGCCATCATGGTTGCAGGTCGATCGGGCTCCGCCTTTGCAGCGCAGCTCGGAACAATGAAACTGACAGAAGAAATAGACGCCATGCGCACAATTGGCGTCTCACCGATCGAAGCCCTTGTCCTTCCGCGCTTGCTGGCGACGACGATCATGATGCCCTTGTTGGGATTCTTCTCGATGATTGTCTCGATGATCGGCGGCGGCATCTTTTGCTGGCTGTCGCTTGATCTGCCGCCGCTGACATATATCCAGCGCTTGCAGGAAGTGATTCCGATGACCGATCTCTGGGTCGGTTTGACAAAGGCTCCGGTCTTCGGCGCCATTATCGCCATGTCGGGATGTTTCCAGGGCTTGCAGGTGGAAGGCAATGCCGAAGAGGTTGGCCTGAGGACGACAGCAGCGGTCGTCCAGGCAATCTTCCTGGTGATCGTGCTCGATGCGTTCTTCGCCGTCTTTTTTACTTCAATCGGTTGGAATTGATGAACCGGGACGATGCCATTGCCATCCGTGTTCGCGGGCTGAAGAACAGCTTTGGAGAACAGATCGTTCATGAAGGTCTCGATCTCGATGTCCGAAACGGCGAAATTTTGGGGGTCGTCGGGGGCTCGGGCACAGGAAAATCTGTGCTTATGCGCGCCATCATCGGATTGAAACGTCCCGATGAGGGCGAGGTTACCGTCTTTGGCGAGGCGATGCTTGACAAGGAAGAACTCGAAGCACTCGACATCCGTCGTCGCTGGGGCGTGCTGTTCCAGGGCGGCGCGCTGTTTTCGACTCTGACCGTTGCGGAAAACATCCAGGTTCCGATCCGCGAATATTATCCCGGGTTGCCCGAAACCCTGCTCGATGAAATTGCCGCATACAAGGTCGTGATGTCCGGGCTGCCTGCCGATGCCGGGCCGAAATATCCGTCCGAACTGTCGGGCGGAATGCGCAAACGCGCCGGGCTGGCAAGGGCGCTCGCGCTGGATCCGGCGCTCCTGTTTCTCGATGAACCCACAGCAGGGCTGGATCCGATCGGGGCAGCGGCGTTTGACGCCCTGACCCAGAGCTTGCAGCGCACGCTTGGATTCACGGTGTTCCTGATCACCCACGATCTCGATACGCTCTATGCGATTTGCGATCGGGTGGCAGTCCTCGCGGACCGCAAAGTCATCGGAGTCGGGACGATACCCGAGTTGCTGGCAATGGATCATCCCTGGATCCAGGAATATTTCAATGGACCCCGCGGTCGGGCAGCAACGGAAGCGGTTGATCGCAACACGCAAACAAGGGCATGATGCACTGATGGAAACACGTTCCAACCATATTCTTGTCGGCGGCGTCGTGCTTGGCCTGCTGGCCGCGCTCCTCGCTTTCATTGTCTGGCTCGCCGGATTGAGCGGCGGCGAGACCAAGAAATATGACATTTTCTTCCAGCAATCAGTTGAGGGTCTCTCGCAAGGCGGCACAGTAACCTATGCCGGCGTGCCTTCGGGTGAAGTCAAGCACATCGAGTTGTGGCGAGACAATCCCGGCTTTGTCCGGGTCAGGATCGAAGTGAAGCGCGAAACGCCCATCCTCGCCGGCACGACGGCCAGCTTGCAGGGCAGTTTCACCGGGCCCTCCTCGATCCTGCTCGACGGTGCGGTCAAAGGCGCGCCGCCGATCACGGATAACGGACCCGCAGGAGCCCCGGTGATCCCGACCAAGCGGACCGGGCTAGGCGCGCTGCTCAACAATGCTCCACAATTGCTTGAGCGAATTTCTACCCTGACCGAGCGAGTCACCGAATTGCTTAACGACAAGAACCAGAAAAGCCTGTCCGGGATATTGGCGAACACCGATCGTCTGACCGCGACACTGGCTCGCAACGGCCCGCAGATCGAGGCGACGCTTGCCGAGACGCGCATCACGATCAAGCAAGCGGGGCTGGCGGCCGAAGAGCTTACCAAGTTGGCCGGTACCACGAACGGGCTGCTCGATTCAGATGGGCGTCCGATGGTTGCCGAACTCCGCAAGACAGCGTCGGCGGCACAGAAGAGCCTCGCAAGCCTTGATGCCGCGCTGATCGACGCCCGGCCCGGTCTTCAGGCCCTTTCGAACCAGACTATCCCGGAAATCGGACAATTGGTGCGCGATCTGCGCATCATGTCCGAAGCCCTGGGGTCGGTCGCAACCAAGCTCGATCAGGGCGGAGCGGGTGCCCTTTTGGGATCGCCCCAGCTGCCCGATTACAAGCCCGGGAGGCAAGGCAAATGAACAGGGTTATTTCGGCACTGGCGATTGCGCTTTTGCTCCCGGGTTGTGTCAGTTTTGGGGCCAGGCCCCCGGCATCGCTGCTCAACCTGACCTCAATCGCGCGCGTTGCAGCCAACGACACCCGCGCGGCGCAAGCCGGAGACGCGATCAGCATCTCGGTGCCGATCGTGCCGCAGGCGCTGGCGACCAACCGGGTGCTCGTGATGAACGGCGCAACGGCTCTCGCCTATGTCAAGGATGCGGTTTGGGTTGAACCCCCCGCAAGGCTCTTTCAGCGGCTGGTGTCCGAAACAGTGGCGGCCAAGACTGGCCGGGTGGTGCTCGATGCCCGGCAGATTGCGCTGGATCAGGGGACGCAAGTGACCGGAACGCTGAGTGCCTTCGGCATCGATGCCAACGCGGGGAAAGCTGTGCTTGTCTATGACGCGGCCATCAGCACCGACCATGGCAAGAGTGTGCGCACCCGGCGTTTCGAAACACGGGTTTCCGTCGGCAAAATCGAACCGGAAAACGTAGGCCGAGCGTTGAACGCTGCCGCCAACACGGTTGCCGAAGAGGTTGCCGGCTGGATCTCCGGTTAGCCGTCCTCGGGAAGCAGAAACGTCACCTTGCGGGTCGAGAAATCGACCGAGACGCGCCGGAAGGAGCGCAGGCTTTCAACACCCATTAGCATTGACGGTTTTTTCGTGAGGCCGAACAGCTTGAACGGATGGGCATCGGCAAACGCAATCGCGGCATTGCCCATCGAAACCCCGCCAATCCGCAACTTGGAGACGATCGTATAATCTGCGGGTGTGTTGTGACCAAGCACATCGACCATGTTAATCGGCCTGATCTCGGTTTCAGGGATGCGCTTGACAAGCAAGGCGCGCAGTTTGCTATTCGCGACGGTGTTCTGGGCACCGGTGTCCACCACCACCCAGATCTTCTGCCCATTCGCATCCGCATCGACCATGACGAGCTGGCCCAGCCTTGTGCGTGCCGTTACGATGATCAGGTCTGCTTCAGGGGGAACGGCTTCTTCGGGCGTGCTGGACGGTTCGACGCGCATCGTATGGGCGACAAAATCCATCACGATGCGTTGGCCTTTCATGCTGTCTATGCCAAGCAAGCCATCGGCGCCGACATAGCGTCTGGGCAACGCGGCGGCCTCAACCCCCTTCTTCGTGTTAGTCGAGACCTGCACGGTGTTGATCCTGACCATCCGGACGTTCGCGGATCCACCCATGGCATGCAGCCTTGCCGTTCCCGCGCTTGGAAGGCTCAGCTGCTTGGCAAGCTCTTCCGAGATGACGGTACGGCTGGCACCGGTATCGACGACGAACTGGAAAGGTCCCTTGCCATTGATCATGACCGGCACTGTCATGCGCATCGCGAGATCAAGGCCGGTCGCAACGTC
>JANNLW010000150.1:0-3735 GCA_031397145.1 Sphingomonadales bacterium
AAGCTGCTTTCCGTCTTGGCGGAGGAACGGGATGTTTGTGGTTCATTCATGCGGACGCGCTCTGCGGTTTTGTCGGCACGGCGTCAAGCGGGGCTGGTTCATACAGCGCAACCACGTTAGGTGCACGTTTATTGGATCAGGAGGCGTGAACGCATGACAGTCAAACATTGGGCGTTTTTGGAATCCGAACCGGAAGTGTCACTTGAAGATTTGTTTGCAAAAGATGCCGGGCGTGTTGAAAGCTTGTCGCTTGGTGTTGCCGGCATCTGGTTCGATTGGGCAAAAACCCACCTGACGCCATCGCTTTTGTCGGGATTCGAGGCGCTGGCGAAGTCCCAGGAACTGATCGCGCGTCGCGACGATCTGTTTAGCGGACGGATTATCAACCCAACCGAAGGGCGTGCTGCGGAACATACCGCCGAACGTGGCGAAGGGGCTGCGGAGAGTGTGCAACGTGCAAAGGCCTTTCATGGCCGGATGCGCAGCCTGATCGACGCGATCGAGGCAGGCGCCATGGGAGATATTCGCCATGTCCTGCATATCGGGATAGGCGGATCGGCATTGGGCCCAAATCTACTGGTTGACGCCTTGGGTCGTGATGCAGCGCGTTTTGACATTGCGATCGTGTCCAATGTGGACGGTTCTGCCTTGAAGGAAGTCTTTGCGCGTTTTGACCCGCACAAGACGTTGCTGGCGGTGGCATCCAAGACCTTTACGACCAGTGAAACCCTTCTTAACGCCGAAAGCGCTCTGAACTGGATGGTCGCCGCAGGAGTCGACGATGCGCAAGGGCGTGTGATTGCGTTGACCGCAAACCCGCAAAAGGCATTCGAATGGGGGGTCGATGAAACCCGGATTCTTCCCTTCAGCGAAACCGTCGGCGGGCGATATTCATTCTGGTCAAGTATCGGTTTTCCAGCAGCGATTGCGCTTGGCTGGTCGGCGTTTGAAGAGATGCTCGAAGGCGCTGCTGAAATGGATCGCCACTTCAGACTCGCGCCTTTGAAGCAGAACGCGCCATTCCTCGCTGCCTGCGTCGATCTCTACTATGCTCAGGCGCGAGGGAGCGAGACGCGTGCCGTTTTTGCCTATGACGAACGCCTGCGCCTCCTGCCGTCTTACCTGCAGCAACTCGAGATGGAGTCGAATGGAAAGTCCGTGACCGCAGCCGGTCATACTCTTGGGAGGGCATCGGCGGCCATTACCTGGGGTGGCGTGGGAACCGATGCGCAGCATGCCGTGTTCCAATTGCTTCACCAGGGAACGCATCTTGTACCGGTCGAATTCGTCGCCTGCATCGAACCCGGACATGATCTCGATGATGCCCATCACCGGCAATTGCTCAACAATTGCTTTGCGCAGGGTGCCGCCCTGATGGCCGGTCGGCCCAATGATGATGGCGCGCGGTCTTATGCCGGTGACCGACCGTCGGTGACGCTATTACTCGACGAACTAGATCCACGCACTTTGGGTGCGCTGATCGCGTTTTACGAACATCGCGTATTTGCGAATGCGGTATTGCTTGGCGTCAATCCATTTGACCAGTTCGGCGTCGAGTTGGGCAAGGAAATGGCCAAGGCGATGGATGGGGAGGGCGCGGCGTTCGATGCATCGACCGATGCGCTTATCGCCCGGGCCTTTGGATAGAATTCCGATCGCACTGATAAGCAAAAGGCATTGGCGGCTTTGAAACGCTGCTCCTACATCGTCTCCCAGAACGGAGCATAACAATGGATTTCGAATTCGACCTGTTTATTATTGGTGCAGGCTCGGGCGGCGTGCGCGCTGCGCGCGTCGCAGCGCAACATGGAGCGCGCGTTGCTACAGCCGAGGAGTATCGCGTTGGCGGAACATGTGTCATCCGCGGCTGCGTCCCCAAGAAGATGCTGGTTTATGGCGCCCATTTTGCCGAAGATTTGCATGAAGCCGCTCAATTCGGTTGGGATATGGAAGGCGCAAAATTCAATTGGCCACGATTGCGCGATACAGTCCAGAAAGATGTGACGCGGCTCGAAGGCCTCTACACGCAAACCCTTGACAATAACCGCGTTTCGATCTTTTACGAGCGTGCGATTGTGACCGGACCGAACAGCGTGAGATTGGCAAGCGGCAAGAATGTGTCCGCCAAAACGATCCTGATCGCAACGGGCGCATGGCCAGCGCGGCCGGATGTTCCCGGTGCCGAACTTGGCATCACGTCGAACGAGATATTTCACCTGGATGCGCTTCCACGTCGGGCGATCATTGCCGGTGCGGGTTATATCGCCAACGAGTTTGCCGGTATCCTTCATGCTTTCGGCGTTCATGTAACGCTCGTGACGCGCGGAGAACGGATGTTGCGGGGCTATGACGATGAAATCGTGGATCACCTTGTCGAATTGACCCGCAAGAAAGGCATCGACCTGCGACTTCACTTTCCCTTCAAGTCGATCGCGCGTTCGGAAAAGGGCTGTCTTGTGGTTGACGGCGGCGATCAGGGATTGTTCGAAACCGACCTGGTGCTCTGGGCGACCGGACGCAACGCCAACACCAATGGCCTTGGACTCGAAGAAGCAGGCGTAACGCTCGACAAGAGTGGCGCCGTAATGGTCGACGAATATAACCAGTCGTCAGTTCCCAGCATCTACGCGGTGGGAGACGTTACGAACCGCGTCCAACTGACGCCGGTCGCGATCCGCGAAGGACAGGCGTTCGCTGATACAGTCTTTGGCGGAATGAAACGCACCGTCGACTATCGCGCAATCCCGACCGCTGTCTTTGCCAGCCCGCCGATTTCGGGAGTTGGCCTGACAGAGGCACAGGCACGGGCCGAATTTGGACGCGCCATCCGCGTTTACAAAAGCGATTTCAGGCCGATGAAAAATGTGGTTTCCGGGCGGCAAGAGCGAGGATTGTACAAGATGATTACCATCGGACTCGAGGAGAAGGTTATTGGACTTCACCTGATCGGACCAGACAGCTCGGAAATCCTGCAAGCCGCAGCGATCGCTGTGAAGGCTGGCCTGACCAAGGCCGCCTTTGATGATACGGTTGCTCTCCACCCCAGTATGGCGGAGGAATTGGTGCTAATGAAATAGTTCCCGTCGCGTCGGCGAGATAAAGCACCGAAGCGTTACACAGGTTGTGCTGGAATCTATCGGGAATGGCGCCGCCAATAATAGGTCACATCCGGCAGTTTCTCTTCATTCCGTTGCCCATCGGTCAGTTCTTCGATGACAAAGCCGATTTGCTCATAGAATGATCGCGCGCCGAGATTGGCCTGAAACGTGAAAAGGCGCAGTTCTTCCTGTTCCTCCTGCGCCGCACGCACTAGGGATCGACCAATTCCCTTCCTGTGAAAATCGGGATCGACGTAAAGGTGGTCGATCCATCCCGGGACGAGTGCAATGTGTCCGCGAAGGGTCTTTTGTTCAAATACGCCCCATACCGGGCCCTTCTCCATTACATCCTGCCGGTAGAAGGCCTGATATTCCTCCTGAGAATGCAGAGTAGTATCATAGCCAGGGATAAGTGCGCCCGCCCTACGGTGCAATTCAGCAGCTGAATTGGCTTCATCAATTCGGAGCAGGCGTATCTCAAACATCGTATAGGTTCAGCGCGGCCTTCACGGGACGATCAAGGGATCATCATCCAATCCGGTTTGCCACCAGATCATCCACCACCGCAGGGTCAGCCAATGTTGTCGTGTCCCCAAGATTGCCAACATCACCTTCGGCAATCTTGCGCAATATCCGC
>JANNLW010000158.1:0-5320 GCA_031397145.1 Sphingomonadales bacterium
TGCGCCGAAGGCGATCAAGGAAGGCGTTTCGAAGGACGAGGCCGCCAAGGTCAAGGCCCAGCTCGAAGCCGCTGGTGCGACGGTCGAACTCAAGTAGTTCTTTTCGGTAATCAATTTGGAAAGGGGCGGTGTCGCAAGGCGCCGCCCTTTTTTAATGTGTACTCGCGTTCGACCAAGGCGTACCAGCTTTCGACAAAGCCGGTTGCGTTCTGCGACGAGCGGGCGCAGTTTTGTACCCTGCAATAATCCAGAAGGGGACAAGCCATGAAGAAAGCGCTCATGATCGCCGCGCTTATCGCTGCACCTGTTTTGGCCAAGACTGCCGCGCCGGACTGGCTGGCCATTCCGCAGCGTGCGGAAAGCGACATCAAGCTCGATGAAGGGCGAAAGCCCATCGAAACGCTCCGCTTTCTCGGCATCAAGAAGGGCGATGCCGTCCTCGACTATGAAGCAGGCGGCGGATATTATACGGAGATCATGGCCAATGCCGTCGGCCCGAAAGGCAATGTCACGGCCTGGCTTGCGACGCAATTTGCTGGCGACGAGAAGAGCAAGGCCAAATGGGCCGGGATCGTCGCGCGTAATCCCCAGGTCCGTATTCTCGAGCAGCCTTTCGAGGAATTCCAGGCACCGGCCAATAGCTACAGCTTTGCGCTCATGCACTTGAGCTACCATGATGCCTACTGGGTTTCGAGCGAGTATAAGGTGAAGGAACAGGATCCAGATGCGCTCGTCCGCAAACTCTACAGTGCGATGAAACCGGGTGGGATTGTGGGTGTTGTTGATCATATCGGTGCGGCTGGAGACACGCGCACGACAGTGGACAAGCTGCACCGGATTGATCCGGCGGTTGTGAAGGCTGATTTTCAGCGGGGCGGATTCAAATTCGTCGGAGAAAGCCAGCACTTGAGGGTGGCCAGCGATGACCACACCAAACTGGTCTTCGATCCGGCAGTCCGTGGAAAAACCGACCGCTTTGTCTTCAAGTTCATAAAGCCGAAGAAATAGGCTCAGGCGGCCTGTCAGGCCACCTTGCGCTCTGACATATCTTCAGGCGCGTCGATCGTTGGCAAGGACCACAGGATCTGCTGGCGCAGCAGATGTTCGAGCTCCTCGGCGCCCATGTTGCGTGCGACGGCGCGCTTGTTGAGCAGCGAGACGAGCAGCGCTGCACGCGTATCAACCGGCTTGGGCATCCGCCGACCGGACTGGAGTGCTTTGGCAAAATGGACGGAGAGCGATGTCATCTCATTGGCGTTAGCGCTGATGCGTGCCGGGATCGCAAACATATGTGGTTGATGATGCGTTAGCATCCTCGCCTGGGTCAGCAAAAAAGGACCGGTGCATCGCGGCACCGGCCCAGTGTGGTTCGCAGGAGGAACCTGTTGAGGGCGTTTCCGTTTGGAAAGGCCCAATGATGATTGGGGGCGGGATGAGGAAGAGGAGAGGGTGCCCGCCCCCAAACTGGTCAATAGTTGTAGGCGCGCTCCCCGTGGCTCGAGAGGTCGAGCCCTTCGCGCTCGGCTTCTTCGGATGGCCGCAGACCCATCGTCTTGTCGATGACGAAGAAGATGATGGCCGAACCAATTCCAGACCAAAGCAGCGTCGTGCCCACGGCCCAAAGCTGGGTGATGACCTGGCCCGACATGCTGTACTCGCCTGCCTTGGCGACGGCTGCCGTATAGTCGATCCATCCCTGGCCGCCGAGTGCCGGATCGGCAACGATCCCGGTCCCGATCGCGCCGACAATGCCGCCGATGCAATGGACGCCAAACACGTCGAGCGTGTCATCATATTTGAACTTGTTCTTCACATAGGAGACGAAGAAGAAGCAGACCGGCGAAACCACAAAGCCAAGAATGATCGCCGTTCCTGGGTGGGCAAAGCCCGACGCCGGGGTAATGGCAACCAAACCGGCTACAGCGCCAGTGACAGCGCCAAGCAACGACGGACGTCCGTGCTTGACCTGTTCGACAAGCGTCCAGCTGACGGCTGCCGCAGCGGTCGCGACGAAGGTGTTGATGAAGGCGACTGCCGTGATGCCATTGGCTTCAAGGTTCGAACCAGCGTTAAATCCGAACCAGCCCACCCAAAGTAATGATGCACCGATCATGGTCATCGTCAGCGAGTGAGGCGGTGTAGCTTCTCTGCCAAATCCGACGCGCTTGCCGATCATGAGGCAGCCGACAAGCCCGGCAATGCCGGCGTTGATATGCACGACCGTGCCACCAGCAAAATCAAGCGCCCCCCAGCCCCACATCAGTCCCATGTCGGTTGGTGCCGCATTGAGGAAGTCCGGGCCCGCCCAGTACCACACCATGTGCGCAATCGGGAAATAGACCACGGTCAGCCACGCGACGCAGAATACCATCAGCGACGAGAATTTCACACGCTCGGCAAATGCTCCGACGATCAGTGCCGGCGTAATGCAGGCAAAGGTCATCTGGAAAATGATGAACACATATTCGGGCAGGTAGACGCCGTTGGAAAACGTCGCGGCGAGGGTGGTTGCGTCAACGCCCTTGAGGAAAATCTTGTCGAAACTGCCGAAATACGGATTGCCGCTGGTAAAGGCCATTGAATAGCCCCAGCCTACCCAGACAAGTGCGGCGATACTCACGATCATGAAGACCTGCATCAGCACAGAAAGCATATTCTTGGTGCGCACCAGGCCGCCATAAAAGAGCGCAAGGGCCGGTACGGACATCATCAACACAAGAACCGAAGAGGTGAGCATCCAGGCTGTATCGCCCTTGTTGACCATATCTGCGGTGGGCGTGAATGCCGCGACTGCGGCCGGTGCGGCTTCGGCCAGGTTACTCGCCGCGTCTTGTGCCCAAGCGGGCAGAGCGATCAGCGCAGACCCAAGTCCACCCGTCAGCCCCAATAAAGTCTTTTTGGAAAACATGCTTCCCCCTGTTGTTCTAGAGTGCAACGCTGTCGGTTTCGCCGGTGCGAATGCGCACCGCCTGACCGAGTTCGAGAACGAAAATCTTGCCGTCGCCGATTGCGCCGGTATAGGCGCTTTGCTGGATGGCTTCGACAACGCGTTCGGCAAGATCGCTCGCGCAGGCGACCTCGATCTTGATCTTGGGCACCATGTTGGTGCTGTATTCCGCGCCACGATAGATTTCGGTCTGGCCCTTCTGGCGGCCAAACCCCTTGACCTCGGAAACGGTCATGCCTGAGACGCCGATTTCGCTAAGCGCGTCACGAACGTCATCGAGCTTGAACGGCTTGATGATGGCAATGATGAATTTCAAAGCTAACCCCCTTTGTTGTGTCCGGAGATTGCTCTGCAAGGGCTGTGCCAGATTGCTGCAGTGCAAAATGGGCGGGATTAGAGCGAGGAACGTGCAATTTATGATCAGCCAATCGCCCGAATCAGCAGCAGCAATAATTTTGTGCCTAATAATTGGGCAGATATAGCGTCATTTCGTCTCGGCATCGGTCAGAATGCAGATTTCAGGCTCCATAGTTTTGCAGGCTTGCGGTGTTCCGCATGCTTGGGCAAGGATAGCCTATCAACACTGAGTCTCGCGAGATTTGAGAGGATCGTTCCATGCCCGAAGCCTATATCATTGATGCTGTTCGTACGCCGCGCGGCGTTGGCAAGCCCGGTAAGGGTGCCTTGTCGCACCTGCACCCCCAGCATCTGGCCGCGACGGTCCTGAAGGCGCTGAAGGATCGCAACAATCTCAATACTGCGGAGGTTGACGACATCATCTGGTCGACCAGTACGCAAAAGGGCAAGCAGGGCGGCGATCTCGGCCGGATGGCGGCGCTTGATGCAGGCTATGACATCAA
This sequence comes from Sphingomonadales bacterium, assembly GCA_031397145.1. GTDB lineage: Bacteria > Pseudomonadota > Alphaproteobacteria > Sphingomonadales > Sphingomonadaceae > Aquisediminimonas. The sequence goes on from JANNLW010000158.1 coordinate 3,808, forward strand.
AGCGTCGGGGATGACGCTCGACCGATTCTGCGGCGGCGGGATCACATCTGTCAATCTCGCGGCCGCGCAGGTCATGTCGGGAATGGAAGACCTGGTGATCGCCGGCGGGACCGAGATGATGTCCTACACGACAACAATGGCAGCTGAGGAGCGCGAAGCGGGGATGCGGCCGATGGGCATGGGCTCGGGGAACCGCCATCTCCAGGATATCCATCCCCAGTCGCATCAGGGAGTCTGTGGCGATGCGATTGCCGCGATGGAAGGAATCAGCCGCGAAGCCGTCGACGCGCTCGGGCTCGAAAGCCAGCGGCGTGCCGAGATTGCGATCAGGGAAGGCCGGTTCGCGAAGAGCCTCGTCACCGTCTTTAACGAAGACGGTTCGGTCGCGCTTGATCATGAGGAGTTTCCGCGGCCGCAGACTACGGCAGAGGGGCTGGCGTCGCTAAAGGCTTCGTTCAATGAGATTGCAGACATGTCGATCCAGCCCGACGGGCAGACCTTTCGGCAGTCGATCACAAAGGTCTATCCCGAGCTTTCGTGGGAAGGCGTTCATCACGCCGGGAACAGCTCGGGTGTGGTTGATGGCGCAGCCGCCATCCTGATTGCCTCGAAGGACTATGCCGACAAAAATGGCCTGAAACCGCGCGCGCGGATCGTCGCGACCGCCAATATCGGTGACTGCCCGACACTGATGCTCAACGCACCGGTTCCGGCGGCAAAGAAGGTGCTGGCCAAGGCTGGGCTCACGCCGGACGATATCGATCTTTGGGAAATCAACGAGGCTTTCGCTGTGGTCGCTGAAAAGTTCATCCGGGACCTCAAGCTCGATCGTGACAAGGTCAACGTCAATGGCGGTGCTTGCGCGCTCGGCCACCCGATCGGAGCCACAGGCTCGATCCTGATCGGCACCGTCCTCGATGAACTGGAACGCCGCGGCCTCAAGCGGGGCCTTGTCACCATGTGCGCCGCTGGAGGTATGGCACCGGCCATCATCATCGAAAGGGTTTAGGTAACGCTGCCGATGGGCTGTGGCTTGCGAGGGCGCTGATCAACGCAAAACCGGCGTCTCGTGGCCGATGCCTGACGAAAACAACATGTGGCCTTGCAAGCCAAATGGTGCGCTTACAGGACTCGAATATTATCAATAATTGCCGCAAACACGTGCATAAATTCAATATGATTATTAAACTACCCCCAAAAATACCCCCAGTGCGCGATTGTCACCCCCATATTTGACGAAATGATGCGCATGGCTGGGGCGCTAAAGGGCTGTCAACGAAGGGCAAAAAAGGTGGGCGCGCCGTGCGAAATAATATCCCCGGAAATTTCCTGTCGTGGGGCCGTCGTTTTCTATCGGAACCGCGCACAGGCCACCCAGATACAAAAGCGCCGTCCGCCCTTTTCAGGGCCAACGGCACGATTGATGCTGTGCTTGTTTTTAAGAGAAGGAGAGGGTGGTTCGAACCTTTCGGCGACGCATCGCAGCACCAGCCAGGCCCATGCCAGCCAACAT